>JANMSG010000579.1:0-3961 GCA_031389065.1 Acidobacteriota bacterium
TGTTAGCTTTACCGCAAACGCCCTATGACTTTGCCCAGTGGAAGAAGGTTCGCGTCGGGGTTGATTATCACGCCGAGGTCGATTCTCACTTTTACAGCCTGCCGCATTCTTTGATCAAGCAGCAAGTGGAGGCGCGCTTGACAGCTTCGACCGTCGAGTTCTTTCATAAAGGAAGTCGCGTCGCCAGTCACCAGCGCTCGCATCTAGGTGGCGCTTGCACAACGCTGGTCGAGCATATGCCGGCAGCTCATCGGGCGCATCGCCAGTGGACGATCCCGCGCCTGATGGAGTGGGCCAAAAGCCTCGGCACCCACACCGGTGAAGCGGTTCATCTCTTGTTGGAAAGCAAGCCCCATCCCGAACAGGATTATCGCAGTTGTCTGGGTTTGATTGCCTTAGCCAGGCGTTATGGTGTCGAGCGAGTCGAAAGCGCCTGTCGTCGCGCCTTGCTCAATGACTCGCTTTCGCAACGCAGCATCGCCTCGATACTGGCAAACGGCTTGGATCAGGAAGCGCTCTCGCCAGACGAAGAATATGCGACGCAGCGCATCATTCATCGCAATGTCCGTGGCGCCAAGTATTATCAGGAAACCTAAGCATCATCAATGATCACACAGGAGGAAAAGGAAATGTTAAGACAGGAAACCTTGCAAAAACTCAGAAGGATGAAGTTGCTCGGCATGGCAGAAGCCTTCAGTCGGCAACTTGAGCAGCCCTCGCTGCACGACTTGAGCTTTGAAGAGAGGCTGGGTCTGTTGGTCGATGAAGAGACCACCTACCGGGAAAATCGCCGCCTGCAACGGCTCTTACGAGAAGCCAAGCTGCGAGACAACGCCTGTGTTGAGGATATTGATTACCGGCATCCGCGCGGCTTGGAGCGGAGTCGTCTGGCGGCCCTCGTCAGTTGTGATTGGGTGAGAGCGGCTCACAATCTCTGTATCACGGGACCGACCGGCAGCGGCAAGACCTGGATCGGCTGTGCCCTGGGTCAACAAGCCTGTCGGCAAGGATTGCGAGTGCGCTACGTGCGCGCGCCGCGCCTCCTGGAAGACCTCAAAAAAGCGCACGGCGATGGCAGTTTCCGACAACGCCTGGTGCAGTTGTCGAGAATCGACCTGTTGATCCTCGATGATTGGGGAATCAAGCAGATGGGGCAAAGCGAAAGACACGATATGATGGAGGTCATCGAAGAGCGCCACGGCTTGAAATCAACCCTGGTGACGAGTCAGTTGCCGATCGAGAACTGGCACGACTATCTGGGCGAGCCAACCCTGGCCGATGCCGTCTTAGACCGTCTGTTACACAACACCCACAAACTGCTGCTCAAAGGGGAATCGATGAGAAGAATGAAGAATCGCTTGACGGAAGGTGAACACAAAAAGTAAAAATAGGACGCCAAGGCAACGCCACGGTGAAGCGTTCACGATGAACCGTAATCCCTGTTCACAATCACACGAAATATGCACCTGTCAGGTACGAAGTTCCGGAGGGTTGGCCAGTCGAATAACACCGCGAAAGAACAACGGTGGAAGGCGAGAATGAAGGAGGGGGTCAATTATTGTATCGTAGAACTTCCCGTCGAACCTAGGGTCGAGTGTGAATGCCATCAGGCTCGCGACAGCGCACTGGCCGGCAGGAATAGCTCGCTCTAAAAGCGGTGGGAAGAAAACCCAGGAGGCGATCTTTCTGGCCACGACGTTGACCCTAAGGTCTCTCCCACAGAGGCTCTGCTCACCACCTCTGCGTTAGAGACGAGACAAAGGAAGAATATGCTGGCGATATTGTTAAACAGGTTGGGATACTTCGCTAGAAAGGGAATCCGGGAAATCTATTCCAACCATCTAGCTCTTTCTATATTTACCATCTAATGTGATTGAATAGCATTCGCATTTTCCTAAATCTTGGGGATCAAAATCCTATCCTGTCAATTCACAAAAAAAATTAGCCGCATGGACTTCGTTGCCGAGGCGCGGTTCAGATGACAATCCATGTTCATATATATCTGAAGGCGATCGGTTGACGATCCTCTTGCATCAGATTTGCCTATAGGGAACGACTCCACTGCGGTTTTCCCATCTATGCCAAGCGAAATTCGCCTGTGGGAGGAGAGATACAAGGACTCGGTCACTTTTGACAATACTTCAATTCCTGCAAACAAGGTACTTCTACTCACTATCGTCAAAAATGGCGAAGGGATTGTCAAAAGTGGCGAGACTTTTGAGAACTGGAGATGGGGAAACTTCTGTGAATTGAGTGGCAGTGGCGGTCTTGACGGACACCACTCGCCCCCTGGAAGCAAAGGGAATCACGAATCGGCATTCTGCAAATCAGAACTTGCGCGAACACGATCCACCCTCACCAAATATTTGTTGCGCCATTCTTCTCCTGACTTTCGAGTTTGAGAGTGAGTCAGCAATCTGTTTCGTACAATTGCCAGATGGTTCTTCCTTGAGACTATTGGGTTAAAATTTTGTAATCTTCAGCAAACTGCCTGTCAATACTTTTGGCAGGAATTCGGCAAAGGTCTTAGCTGCTCCCCCAAATCGGCCATCACCCCAGTTTTGTTTTCCACCATCTTGTAATAAGCCTGTGAACCTCTCTCAATTAATCCTTACGTTCTATTTTGGGGCGGCAGCGGTGGAGGAGCCGTGCTATTGGTGTCGGCGTCAACAGTTTGCAATATAGAAGATTCTCTCTCTCGGTTTCCTTGCCAAGCAATGAATTTTCAAACCTTTGGTCAGCGAAACTATGAGGTTGTGCCATCCGAAGCAAATTATTTATTTCAACTATTGACGCAGTGAAGCCTCCCTTCAAGACTTCATCAGGTGGCAAGAGATCGGCAAATAAAACGCCATGGCACAGCCACTGCAAAGGAGAGTTTCGTTAGCTTAGAGCAATGCTGAAGCCCAATAAGCAAAGCCTGTACGATCTACCGTAAGAAAAGTATTGATCCTGATTCCTTTTATGGAAGAAGGCATGAAGTGTTGTTTTTTTCGGCACCCAGAAGGGCGACTGAGCCTGCTGTTCAGGTGAGTGAGATCGAATTCAAAGAAGGAGTAATGAATTGCCAGCTCGATTAAAACAGCCCGGAAGTGATCAAGGGGCATGTGTCAGTCATTGTACTCACCTTGATTGTCTTTCAGTGAAGCAGATTGCTTTTGAGCGCTGTCGCATCTGCCAAGAACGCATCGGCTACGAACGTAATTATTATTCTGAGTCGCGGTCTTTCGTACATGAAGACTGCCTGCGGGAAGAATTGGCGATCCAGACATCAGTGAAAACAGAATCTATCGTCTTCTTAACGACAGATGAGGTCGCCAATTTATTCCGTTCCACGACGGCCACCATTACTCAATGGGTTTCCCAAAAGCGAATTCCCTATCGAAAGGTAAACGGAAAGACGCTGTTCCTGCTTGAGGAGATTTTGCACTGGACGGTTCCCGATAAGTCGAAAAAGCAAAATAGAGAGCCAGGACTGCGAGAGGCAAACTGAAGTAAGATTGCGCCCGACCAGTTGACGGCTGTCACAAGGAGAAACCTAATGGCAGTTAGAAAACGAAATGACGTTTGGTATTACGATTTTCAAATCAAGCGCATCCGGTATCGCGGGGCAATTCCTGAAGCGCAGAAAACACAGGAAGCCAAGCGGGCAGAGGCGCTAGTTCGCACAGCAGTCTTTGAAGGGAAGTTTGGCAAACCCTCCGGTGAGGCCAATTTTATGGAATATGCAGAGCAAGTCTTTCTTCCTTGGTCAAAAGACAACAAGCTGTCCTATCTCAATGACTTCTATAAAGTCACTCGCCCCTTCAAGGAGTTTTTCGGCAAGATGAGTTTTAAGCAGATCACGCCGATGGTGATCGAACGCTATAAGCGCGAGCGCATCGCTAAGCCCATTCAGCAAGGCAAAGGCGATGACATAAAACTCTTAGAAGCTGTTTTAAAAGTCAGGGAGTAAAAATAG
>JANMSG010000610.1:0-5258 GCA_031389065.1 Acidobacteriota bacterium
GATTACGTGTTGAAGGAGCCCTGTAATGTCGAGTCTTGCTAAGCGAGGCATAGGCGAAAAGTAACATAAGTGGAAAAAGAGTCAATAGATAAATAGATAACAGCGTCCCTCAGGGTCCCCCCAGACGCCTGTACATAACACTGTTGACTTCAGGTCGCGTACAGTATAGGTTTTGGCCCTACATAGATGGTACACGATAATACTCAACCACTCGCGAGAGTGGGGCGGAAAGCCTATAGGGTCTTACAGAGACAGCCGGGTTGCCGAAATATCACTATATTTCTGCAATCCGGTTTTTTATTGAAAAATCCGGAAAAAGGAGGCCACATGGCTCGCATGGTAGTATCGGTACTGAAGATATCAACGGTTTTGGCGTTTGTGTCACTGGCACTGCTTCAATTCCAGGGGTGCGGTGGAGGGGGTGGCGCCAGCACTGCGTCGACAGGGACGCTGAAGCTCGCGATTACCGACAAGAACAGCGATAACTACGCAAATGTAGTGATCAGCATACGTGAAATACGGGTCGTTCCTGCCGGCCGGGAGAATGCCGCGGATGATGATCCCGGCCTGCCCCTGGTGGTACGCTTTGCAACACCGAAGGTCATCGACGTGATGCAGCTGCAGTTCGTGCAGCAGGCGCTCGGTGATGTAGTCCTTCCGGTCGGCAGTTACAGCCAGATCCGCCTGATACTTGAGCCAAACCCCAATGGTCAGGGCCAGCCACCGCTAAACTACCTCGTGCTGAAATCGGATCTCGCCACCAATATTCCGCTCACCACTCCCAGCGCCCAGCAGTCAGGCCTGAAAGTCCTTGGCCCGATCGAGATCAAGCCGGGCGTGATCAACGCGGTAATGATCGACTTTGATCCGAATACGGCGATCGTTGTCCGGGGCAACGGTGATTACAACCTGAAGCCAACCGGGATTCGTCTCGTCCAGATGTCCGATGTTCTCACCTCCTATGGCTCCATTTCCGGAATTGTTTCGGCTTTCGACAGCTGGTCGAGTGCGACGGTTTCCGTCAAGCGCCGCGGGTCGATCAACGACACAGACCCGATCGCTTCCGGAAGAGTCTTCAGCAATTTCACCAGCGGTGCATGGCAGGCCCCCTTCGCCGCATTCGTTCCGCCCAGTACCGCAACGGTCTCGTACAAGACATTCATCACCACCAACGGATTCCGCCTCTACTCCTCTGCGGCGATACCTGTGCTGCAGGGCCAGACAAGCGACCTTGGCACCATTCCGCTGGCAAAGAACCCCTGAGTATGGCCTCTACGCCATAATCCGGTGATCCAATTACAACAAAGGCTTGCAGATTTTTCTGCAAGCCTTTGTTGTAACAATGTAAGGCACTTCAGTAGACGAAGGGGATCAGTTTCCGTACGCGCTTCCTGTAGGCGGCATATTCAGGGAACTTCTCCTCCAGCCAGAGCTCTTCATGCCGTGACTTGATGTCGAAGAAGGCGAAGAACAGCAGCGCGTAAGCGATGGTCAGCCAGCTGTGAAGCCACAATCCCCAGCCAAATGCCATGAAGGTTACGCCGCTGTAGATCGGGTGCCGCACGAGTCGGTACGCACCCGTCACGATCAGCGTCGCATCCTCCTTCGGCCGCGGCAGCGGGGTGAGATTCTTCCCCAGGTTGATTGCGCCGGTTGCGGCAATAAGGCTGCCCACTATAAACAATACGCCGCCTGCCAGAGAGCCAATCCACGTATACGGAACCTCCCACGCCGGGGTTGCCTGCCATGTGCGGGGTCCAAAAGCCAGCAGCAATAACAGGCCGGCCTGAACGACCAGATACCACTCACCACGCGCTCCTTTCCACCATGGTTTATGTGACACGATCACCTCGTCTAGGATACATTCCGCCAATTCAACCCGGCTTCCATTTGTTAAGGACTCAAGAGCAACGCCATAAGCCTGACCGGCGGTTCCTTGGCCGGTCTTGGCGCTAGTTGGACATTGTTCTTTCTCGCTCAATTAAGTTCCGTAATCTACCAGTGTCCTCTCATGCCTTCTAAAAAACGCCGCGAAGCTTGATAATAAAAGGCTTCGCGGCGTTTTAATTAGTTCAAATAATCTCGTGTCAAGGGCTGCCCCTTCCGGATCGTTTAATTTTTGCCATGGCAAGTTCCTCCTTAATTGTCCAAGGCGATAAGGGTTACAGGCTAGCAGCTATCTTCTGTGCAACGGTGCGGGCAAGCACCTGAATTTCTTCCTGCGGCATCTCATCAACCCCGAACAGTTTCTGATTAAAATCACAGAGTCGGTCGGTGCGAACAATTTCCGGAGAAAGACCTTCAATCACTCCACTCATCATGCGTGATGAACAGTTGACGGGGCACCCTTCCAGGGCAAGCACTCGTGAAGTGTCCCGCACCAAGCCTCGCTGCCCGGTATTCTTGGTAAATGCACCGCCGAGACATATCCGGACGGTTTTCTCCGGGGCAAGCGTGTGACAGAGGATGTTGGCGGCCTGTCGGGAAATCTCCCCCCGTAGACAGGCCCCGTCGCAGCTCATAACGGCAACCGGCTTGTTCTGCTGCCGCTCTGCGTACTCTTCACAGAGATTGCAGTTGCCTTTTGCCTTCTCGATGCGCACTACTTCATAATCTTCGTTTTCTACTGCCTTGCTTCCAGTTTCACAACAACCTGTGGTTTTCATACGTTCCTCCAACGGTAAAGTTGACTGCCTGTTACCGTAGACGAGGAACTATCGGAAAGGATACGCTTGGAGGGAATTTTATTTCCGGTCACACATGATTTCGCTCCGTTCGTCATGGTAAAGGTTGCACTGGCATTCCATGGCCTTCCTTAAGGCGGTGCGAGCACGATGGAGTCTGATCTTGACGGTGTCGATGCTTATGTCGAGTATTGCGGCAATTGCAGAGTTCGTAATCTCTTCGAACTCACTGAGAAGCAGGACAGTTCGGTAGTTTTCGGGCAGTTGATCGATTACGTCTCGAATACAGGAGTTCATCTCCTGTCGGATATAATCTCGCTCGGTCCCCGGAAAACCGGTATCGGGAAGATCGTCAATCGAACCGTCATCGTCGAATAACTGCTCCGCCCCTTTTTGCTTGGACAATGATGACAAGGCATGATCATGGGCAGTATTCGTTGCAATGCGGTATATCCATGTGGAAAGAGAGGATTCACCTCGGAAACTATCCAGTGCCTGGCTCACCTTTAGAAAAACCGTCTGGGTAAGATCCAGGGCATCGTTCTCGCATATAAGATTGCTGAGATAACGATGTATCTTCGGCTGAAATTCCTTGTAAATGCTGTCAAAATCTCTCACCTGTGCCCTCCTTCAATTTGTTCTTATTTGTTCAACGGGCTAGGCGGTGAGCGGGTTCACTGCTCCACCGTCCTGGTTATGTGTCATTTTGCTGATCCGCCATAGCAGGTATTGTTCTGGAATAGACGCTGGCCACAACACCGTTCAAAAATGCAATTAAAAAGCCGCTGATTGCATCGAAATACTCATGATAGCGAGACTGGGTAATCGGTATACGTTTGTCGAGATATGGTCGTAGTGCAGCAACTGACTGGGCTGCACGGACATCAACAACTCCTCCACGGTGCATTAAACAGTTCCTGACATTATTAATCTCTTCCATTTTGGAGAGAATATGGCGACTACAACTAAACTTAATACCGAGGATATCGAGAAGATTGACGTAAAATTCTCCTATCTTTAGTTCCTTGCGTAATTGCCTCTCAATGCGTGGAAACAGCCTCCGAGCGTCTTCATACAATACTGGACCAGGTTCGAACTGTGTCGTTTTAACTCCTGCAACCGAAAGTAATTTGAGAGCAGAAGCTTCCTTATTAAGGATTAGGACAACTGTATCCTCAACCGCCACTTCAACGGCACTCCACATGCCGATGAGACTATGAGTGTTAATTACGGAGTAGTCGTTTTGAAGAAGCTCTGCTGCCGCTTGGCTTAATCCTGGTGCTTCTGCGAGGAGTCGATCAATTGGTGGGATGGCCTGAGTCTCGTTAGCCAATATAAGTTTTTCTCGTGCAACTTTGAGCAGTATTTCATGCCCTTTCAGATTTGCAAGGCTTCTAATGAGGGTGCCAGAAATTTTCATTTCCTCCCCAACATATAAAACTGCTCGTGAGACAGGAGCAATTATCCAGCTGGGCGCGTCGCTGTCAGGTATCATTTTTGTTCCCTGTCTTTGTCACATAACGGCTGAGAGCTGACCGGCCTGCTTTTGGGCCGGCGGTCGTGCGCTTTGTTGGCGCTTTGCTCTCTCGGATTATAACTTTATAGACAATCTTTGATTTTCTATTTGCAATTCAAGCAAATAATCCTGTTGCTTCTGATTTCTGAGCCACCTGCGATAACCGTAAAAAACTAATATAGTTCCAAATGCAATAACTGCATAATAAACACGCAACAAATAAACTGTTTGTTTTATGTATAAATCTCTCAGTTTGTAATTTAAATCAGAGTCAATCTGTCTTTTACGAGAATTGAATAGTATGTTGTCATGCTCTTGTTTAAGCTTAATGATGTATTCATTTGAATAATACAGTCCATCATCGTCTTTTGAATACGCAAGTTTAGTGTTTCTGTTTTTTATGTTTTTTTTCAGTAAGCTTAATAATTTAATAGATTCCAGTTCCTTAATATGATGATTCGTGCTGACATTTATATTAGACTGGGCTTCAAGTAGTTTAATGTCTATCATATCTTTTTTTTGCAATGTGTAATAGGTAGATACAAGCATTATTAAAGTACCTGCAATTGCGCAGAATTTGTAGAAGCTATCAGTTGGAACACTAGGTATTTCCATAAGATATCCTTTTGCTTTTCTATGTTTTTCCTTGCTGTCGCAACTCTTACAAGTCGGTTTTTCCCTGGCTTTTATGAATTTTTAATGTGGCTCTATATCAAATTTTTTCCGACATTACTTACTACTCAACCAACTTCCTTCTCCGGGGCATAACGGTAGCGCCAGTTACTTCTTCTCCCGTTCTGCCATCGGCGTCACAAAACGCCACCACTCCTGTTTTTAACGCCGCCACATTACCCCACTGTTGCCACTCTTGCCGACTCCGACAGCCAAGCGTAGATTGTATTCCTCGGTTCGTCTTCCAACAATGTTATTGACCAGTTCACGCGCGCGCACGCATGAACTGGTGATCTACCAGAATGGAACATATAGTCTGTGCACATGAAAACATCTGAGTACCGGAACGCTTCATAACCATCACCGCCTCGCATACAGCTTTCGGC
>JANMSG010000614.1:0-2251 GCA_031389065.1 Acidobacteriota bacterium
ACGGTGACGCGGGCGCAGATGGCGGCGTTTCTGGTCAGAGCCTTTAATTTATAGGAAACCGCATAGGTATTATCGGGGCAATAGGCAGGGCAAGAAAACGGAAGAAAAGGGCGAAATAGAAGTGCAGGAGACGCGTCGAGCCTGCTCGATAAAGCGGTTGTGATTTGCCTTTCTGTGCATTGCAAAGCGATACTATTTGCGAGTGATGCAGGTGCATGCTCTGTTTGGTTACGGAAATGTTTAGCGGTTGGGCGTGGACTTGAATAATTCAAACAGCCTGACTGGCGATATTTTCAGATGGGGATTCGACGATGCGGCTCAGATGAGATTTGCTAACCGACAATATCAAAATAAATTCCCACGCGAGGGCAGCTTAGAAACCTGCCCTCGCGTTTCTGTCATTGTTAAAATCTCTTTCTTCAGCGCGCTGTTTTTTTTCGGCAACCTCTTCTCTTTTCTTCCGGATCACAGTTTTACATCGCAGGCCTATGCCGATTTCGTCAACCTCGACGCGGTTTTGCAAGATGCACGGGAAGCGAGATTGAAATTCGATTATGCAGGGGCGTTGCGTTTGCTTGATCAAGCTGCCAAGGTTCACCAAACTTCGGCGGAATTGCTCAACGAATATGGTCTGATTTATCTTGACGCGGAAGAAATGCGACAGGCTGCCGATTACTTTGACAGAGCCTTAAAAATCAAACCGGAGAATGAAGAAGCAATTGCCGGACGCGCAGCGGTTGATTTGATGAACCGCGAGTCCAAAAAGGCGGAAAACAAGTTGCGCCAGTATTTATCGCAACATCCGCAAAGCAGCCGGGCGCGCGCTATGCTTGCCAAGGCGCATTTCGATAACAATCGAATTGAAGAAGCCGAAGTCGAAGCCAAACGGGCGCTGGCACTTGACGCCAATGATAAAGACGCGCTGCACATCCTTGTGCTTGTGAAGGTAATTCAGAAAGAACCCAACGAAGCTCGCAAACTTGCCGAACGAACTCTTGAAATTGCCCCATACAATGCGAATATGCGGCGCTTGCTGGCGCAATTTGTTGATGGTCGCGCAGGCTATTCGCAATGGATTTCTGAAGCCGCCCGTAGAGCTTATGAGCAAGGTCGCGCCCTCAAACAAGCGGGCAAATTCGAGGAAGCCGAAGCCTGGTTTGAAAAAGCTTTACGCCTTGAGCCGCGTTATTATCGCGCCTTGCTGGCGCTTGGCGATATCTGGTTACGAGCCCAGGATTACGAACGCGCCGAAACGGCTGCGCGAATGGCTATGGCGGTTGATGGGAACGGCGCGAGCGCCCACCTTCAATTGAGCTACGCGAATCTAGGCATCCAGGAAAGAGCGCGAATTGCCATCGGTGCCAATGATTTTGCGGCGGAGTTTTTCAAAAAAACCAAGCCGCAGGCGTTGCCACTGACCGCAGAAATTTTTCCGAATTACCGGTCGTTGACCAAAAAGCAGCAGATGGTGATTGATTGGGCGGTTGCGCCGCTTGCCGGTTTTCTCCCGGAACTGGCGCGCAAAGGAGCGCGGCATTACCTGATCGCTTTCGATGAGCGCACCAGCGATATCAAAGGCGTTGGCAACATCGAAAGCGAACGCACAGTCGATGGTCGCTACTACGCCAGCATTCGCGGAGTCGGTGGGCGCATAACGGTTTCGGGTCTTGAATATATAGGCTTGGCTGCACAGGCGGGATTTAATACCATCGCGCATGAATTCGCCCATCAAGTTCATATGACAGCAATGGACAAAAATGAGGTGAAGACGATTCGCAAACTCTACGAAAACGCCATGCGCGAAGATCGCACCTTGGATTACTACGCCGAGACAGATGAGTATGAATACTTCGCGCAAGGGTACGAAGCCTTCATCGCAGAGGTGAAACGTCCGGCGACAGGGGCGACTGCCAGGCATACAAAGCGCGAGTTGATGATGCGTGATCCGGAGTTATACCGCTTCATTGAAGGGCTCGCGAAAAAGAGTTTTTGACTCTTAGCCGGGAGCTTTGAGTTTGGCATCCGGCGTCGGAAATCAAGCGTGAGTTTGCTGATTCCTGGAGTGTTATCTGATTCCATATTGATGAACGAGCCAGAGGTTTCAGATTTTATTCAAGAGCTGATGGTTGAATGCCGGAACAGAGAATCTAAACTTTAATTCGCATTTAAAAAATAATAAGTTGACAAAAAATAATTGCGCGTGGGATTATCGCAGATGTGGCTTTTCCCCTTGGATAGCAACTCTGAATTG
>JANMSG010000615.1:0-3728 GCA_031389065.1 Acidobacteriota bacterium
GCTGATTTTATTGAGTTTTTATGAAGCATCTTTGGTTTTAACTCCTAACGATTCGGGTTTGAGGTAAATTTTCTTCATCGTAAATTTTTCTCATGTCATCACTCTGCGCGTAAAGCCGGAAGCAGAGGCGAGCGCAAGGCAGCGAATGTCGCAAACAGGGAAGCGCATAATCCTGTTACTAAAACAGCAAGTAACAAGAAGATTAACGAGAGCGAAATCAATTGTCCGCCGCGAGCCAGAAATGCCGGAGCGATTGCCAGCATTGCACAAGCCGTGCCGGTCAACAAACCGCAGAATAACAATAACAAATTTTCCGCGATGACCGTCAACGCGAAGTGACTGGAGTTGTAACCAACCGCTCTGAGCAAAGCCATCTCTTTGCGGCGTTCCAAAACATTTCTGAGCAAGACGGTCGCAAGCCCAAACGTGCCTAATAGCAAACCCAATGCGCCTAGCGTTTGAAATGTAGAGATGTAGGTATTCTCTACGCGATGAAAACTCGCCAGGCGTTCACCTGCGCTCGTCACATCAAAACCGTAATCCGATAATCTCTCTTCCAAAGCCGCGCTCACGGTTGCCATATTTTCAGGGGCAGCATCCAGGAGGAAAAAGCTATAGCCACCCTCATCTTTGAACAAACGCAGGAAGTTTTTTTCAGACATTAAAAATTCGCTCTGAAACATACTGTCTGAGAGCGCCGCGACGATTCGCAAACGAATAGGCTCGGCATTGTTTTGAATATACAAAAATTCGTCACCAAGTTTCAGATGCAAAACATATGTCAACGAATTCGCGTCAACGATTACAGGGATTGCAGATTGCAGATTTGCTGAATCTTCAGAGATTTCTTTATCAAGCAATAACCAGGGATTCTCTTTCTCTTCCTGCGTCTGTGCCACTGAACTTTGAAATGTGAAGTGGTTGCTTTTGATGAACTCGTCGCTTGCGCCGAAAATTCGCGGCGTGCGCGGTTGATAAAGATTCAAGCAACTGGCATCTTCGCCTTTGCGAACCCGAAAGCGCGTAAAGGAAACTTGCTCAGGCGAGAAATTTTTATCGGCAGTGATGTTCAACTCCTCGCGCCCTTCACTGGTCGCAGGGTCATAATGCAAAGGTAGTAGCGATTCAGCCAGCAAAGGGAAGCCGCCGGTTCCCGATTTTTTATTGCGTGTATCTTCCGTCGTCTCGCGTTTGAAAGCGTCCACGGCGACGATGATGAATGCGGCGGCGGCAATTAAAGCGATGCAAAGGACGCTACGTCCTGCGCGGTGCGTGGTGTTGCGAAAGCCCATCAAAGCGATTGCGCCCCGCCCTCTGCCTTGAATCAATCTCTTTTTGTCACCTCTGAGCCAGGCGGATTGCGCGCAGAGCAGAGCAATCAAAAACATCGTCCCTGCGCCAAAAAATCCCGCCGTTTGACTGATGAGGTTTAACACCGCGCAAAGCAAAAGCGCAAAGCCCAGCAATCCGAAGACGACTGCCGCATGAAGCGATGTGAAGAAACGCAAAGGAGCGAAACGGCGACGCGGCGAATTTTGAATCGTTGACTGCCGACTGCCGATTGCCGAGCCGGTGAGCAAAGCGCGAGCGGATTGATGCTTGAGCATTCTGAGCGTCCAAAGTATGCAGAGCAAAGCGGCTACGATTCCGCCGATCACGCCGAATAATAGAGATAAAGGCGAGATATGAAGTTGCAACGAAGTTGTGCCGACAGCGCCAACCCACCAGGTTCTGAGTCCGTACATCAAAAGCCAGGCGAAAGCGATTGCGCCGAAGATGCCGGCGAGGCTGCCAATACTTGAGAGAATCGCGCCCTCGGTTAAAAAGAGATTGCGAATCTTTGCGGCTGGAAACCCGAGCGCTTCAAGCAAGCCGATTTCGCGCAGGCGTTGTTCGATGCCGAGTTTGAAAAACAGACTCGCAAGCAGCAGCGCAGAGACGACGAGGAAGAAGCTGAAATAGGAAAAGTATTCGCCGAAATCGGTTGCGCCACGCGATGCTTGAACGCCTTGAGCCTTCACGGCAACAATCGCAAAGCCCGATTGCATAGGGTCTAAAGCGTCGCGGAGTTTCGTTCTGTACGAATCAAGCGCTGCTTGAAGATTACTTGCGTCCGCTGGAAACAGCCTGATGGATGTAGCCTTGCCGTAGCGCGATTGCCAAAGCTCTTGCCCTGTTTGAAGCGGAATAAAAGCTTTCGGCGTCGTGTTATATTGCTTCCAATATTCATCATCAATCGGACGCACGCGCTTGAGATCAACAGGAAAGGGCGGATTCCAATCGGATAAACTTTCAGTGTCGCTGATGCCCGGATAATCCGGCACAAGGTCGCGGTCAGCCGCTGCGCCCGCAATTGGCAACACGCCGGCTAAACGAAAATTGGCTGCCTTGGTTTCGAGTCTGCCTTCTTCTTGCCATAAGTAGTAATCAATAAAAACCGCGTCGCCAATCTTCGCCTTCAAATCGCTCACAGCCCATTCATTCAATAGAATCGGCGGATTCTGTGAAGCATCTGCGCCTTGCAGGGCAAACGGATTTGCATAAGGCGAGGCCGAATTCGACGTGTCCTCTTGTTTCGCAGATGAGGCTTTCGGTTTGGCAGTGTTGCTTGACGTCACTGAAGGATTCGCTTGTGCCAGATTTACTGGGTTCACTATAACAAATCTTTTTATATCAATCGCTGTGACCAACGAATAAGGGATTTCGCGCTCGCCTATGCGAATAGTATTTGCCAGATAACTCAATACAGACGCGATGGTCATTCCATTATTGCCTGCAACGACACGCGCCACATCAACCGTCGCGTCGTTGAGAATGGCGCTGTCGCTTTCGAGTTGAATCGTCTGTTGTGCCTCAATGACCCGCAATTTCAAGCCTACATCTTCAAGCGCGAACCTCTCTTTCAAGATGTTTTCAAGAGCTGCAATCTTTTCTTCGACTCCTGACTCCTGACTCCTGACTCCTGACTCCTGAAAAAGCATCGTATTGACTTTGCCCGTTTGCTCAATATCTTTTTGCAGACGACGAAGCGAAACGAAGACCGCGCGGACTGCGCCTTGTTGGGGACGAAGCGAAAATTCACCGAGCGCATTTGTTGCAAGCGCTTCGCGCATTGTCAGTCTTATGGTGCGACCTAAATCGTCTTTGTCTCCATGGAGCGAGCCTTCAGGAATTGCCGAAGGCTTTTCGATTCTCAGCAAGATGGAATCACTGGCTGCGCTTGCGAGTTCTTGCGCCAGCGCCGGGCTGAGTAAAACGTCGCGCTCTTCGGGCGCTTTGTTCTCTTTGTTGTGAAATTTCCAGAAACGTTCGTCTACGCCATAGACTTGAACTTGCGAGGCACGGTTGCCACTCTTTTCGTGGGTGATAAATCCGTTGAGCGTGATGATCGGACAGGCATCTTTGAAAGCGGCTGCGAATCGCTCATCGGACTTCAACTCATCCGTAAGCTGGTCTCTGAAAAAATTGGTTGAAGATATCAGGTAATCGGTACTGGCAAGTCTGGAAAGAAATAAATCTTTCAAACTGGCGCGAACCGAATCGCCGACAAGCAGAGCGCCCGCCAGAACCGCGACGGCAGTGGCGACGCCAAAAACGACGGCGAGGTTCGTGCGCCAATAGTGCCTGAGATTTTGTTTGATGAGCGTAGATGTTTTCATGTCAACTTCAAGATCCGTGTGGTTCCAAGCCTGTGCATTGCAAGATCAGAGTTACGCCATGAGGCGTGA
>JANMSG010000648.1:0-14569 GCA_031389065.1 Acidobacteriota bacterium
CAATCGTTTTGAAATTCTTTCTGCACATCAGCAACGACGAGCAGAGGAGACGCCTGGAGGCGCGTGAATTGAATCCTTCGAAAGCTTGGAAGCTCTCGGCGGGCGACTGGAAAGAGCGTGAGCGGTGGGATGATTACCAACGCGCTTACGAAGATGCTTTGACGAAATGCTCAACCGATTACGCCAGGTGGCATATCATCCCTGCGAATAAAAAATGGTTTCGCAATCTGGCAATCGCCGACACCATAGTGCGTACTCTCAGACCGTATCGCAATCAGTGGGAGAAAACTTTGCATAAACTTGCAGAGAAAAAACTGGCGGAACTCGAAGCGATGAGAGCAGAGAAACGGAGCGAAGAGGGTTAAAGGTTTGGTTAAGCGATTAGACGAGAAACCCGGTCAACGGCTCGCTCCTGCTTACCGGAAATGAATATTGAATAGCGGCTCAATTTCCGGTTTCTACAATGTGGACGGAAACCAGAGAAATCAAAGTAGGAATGCCGTTATCCACAGTGACTTTCAAAAGAGCTTGATAGTATTTCGGGGTTTGGCGATCACCGAATAGCTCTTGCAGACGTTGATTGAGAGACGGCAAATAATCTTTGCTGGTCGCAAACTCTGCTGCAGCTTGCGTTCCTGCGCTGTATATACCTGCTAAAATCATCATTGAGTCTTTGCCTGAAAGGCCGGGCTTGACCGTTATCAAGGCGTAATCTTCTATCAACCTGCCATTCGTAGGATGAAACTTGGGTTTGTATTCGAGTGCCTCGCCGGGTTGCGGGTCAAGATTCTGGATCGTCGCGCTATCACTGTATATAAAACTTTCCTTGACCGGTTGTTTGCTAGCCCAATCGTTTACCCAGATGCTGCCAAGCAGTATGACATTATGATTCTTTAAATCTTCACCGCTCGCTGTTCGGCTCTGTTTTACTCTCAAAGTTTTTCCTGATGAACGCATTAAATCGGTGACATAATGCAAGCCTATGGCTTCGCCTACCCCTGTGTATTCGTGTCTACTGAGTAAAAGTCTAGGCACAGAATTATTTGTGAAGGAATTCATTTGGAACTTATCTTTTCCTATAATTCCAGCCAATACGCTTGTCTGTTCTGGCTTTAAGAGGATGGAAGGCATATCTTGTGTAGGCGGATCCATAGGATTAGTAAGACGATAAACCGTCGGGTTGCCTATGACAACGAGAGTAGGATCGACGCCTTTCAAAAAATCTCCCCAGACTTCTTCATATACTTGTCTCAAGGAGGCTGCGGAATTTTCAACCATCTGAGGGTGCGCCCTTTGATTTGAAACAAAGAGCAAAGCCGTAGTGATGGAAAGAACAACGACAGCGATGCTCATGCCAATTAAGAGAGCCCTTTCTTTAGAGATCGATTGGCTGGGAGTTTTGGTTTCAATGACCGTTGTAGGAGGGTTAGTTATGAGTGTAGGGGGATCTGTGGGCTGATCTTCGGACGTAGATGCGCCATTGACTGTTTCGATATAAGAAAAGACCGGTTTGTAATGACCTTTGGGCAATTCGATTAATATCTTGTCCGCTTTACCTTCCGTAGAGTAATACTCATGCAATTTGTATCGGAGGCGGCCTGCCTGAACACGCACGACAGAATCTATGCGTGGATTGAATTGCGAACCTCTGCTAAAGACATCCAGGGCAATTGTGTACTCTTTAATCTGGTCTTCCTCTCCGGCAACCAGCTTATTGACTATGAAACTTAAAAACGATCTGAGGCTTTCAGATTCATGGAAAGCTTGGCTGCCAACAATGCGTTCAAGCTGATGCAATTTTTCTTCGTTTGTAAGATTCATGAGGAAACACAATCTAAATATCAATTCAATTGGGTTTTTAACACAGTTAACTTACTGGTTCTAAACACCGATAAGCATTATACCCCTAGTAACTCCCACAGCCAAGCTAATGAGGTGTATAAACATTGTTGCGTCCTAGTATTTTGCAATAATCTTCAATCATCAAACTCTTGATGATAAAATAGTTTGTAGTAAGCTGAAAATGTAGTTTTATCCATTCCGGAAAATAATTGGAGGATGCCTGTATGCTAAATAAAAATAAGCGCCTGCTTATCTCAAAGAGCCTACGGAGTCTTTTTAGTTCAATCATCTTCACTACGATTCTCGTTACTGGTAGCGTTGCTTATGGGCAAACAACCCAAAGCGCAACTCTACGAGGCACGGTTAAGGATCCTAATGGAGCTGTTATCCCTAATGCGACCGTAACGGTTATTAGTGAGCGAACAAAAAGCGAACGTAAGGTAACTACGAATGATGATGGCGGGTACGTTTTCAATGCACTAACCCCGGACACTTACACCCTCAGGGTGGAAAATCAGGGTTTTAAAACATCACAACAAACCGGTATCACCCTTGCGGCGAGTGACACGCGAGGTGTTGACATGAGTCTTGAAGTCGGCGGCGCAGGAGACGTTGTAAATATTACTGGCGCCCCAGAGCCGATTCAAAAAGAGACTGGTGCCAAAGAAAATACCATTACCGCCAAACAGATCGATAATCTCTCGATCATCGGTCGTAGCGCCTTGGAATTGCTGCGTATCCTGCCGGGTGTCACTGCACCCAACGCGGATGAAGCAGGTGTGCAATCGGTGAGCTTTGGTGGCGGCACAAACGCCAACAATGCATACCACGTAAACGGTCTGCGCGGCGAGTATAACAATGTCAGTATTGACGGCTCGCGCGTGATTGATATTGGCTCGAACAACGGCACCATTATTACAGCAAACGTTGATATGGTGCAGGAAGTAAAAATACAGAGCAGTAACTATGCTGCCGAGCATGGCTCGAGCGGCGTACAGATTTCGGCGACCACGAAAGGTGGTGGTCGCGACTTTCATGGCACCCTCTATACCTACATCCGCGACGCGGCATTTAATGCAAACGACCGTTCCAATACGCTTGTAGGTGTTGCCAGACCGGAAGAGAGCTATCGCTACCCGGGCGGCAACATTGGCGGTCCGGTTGTCTTGCCGTGGACAGATTTCAACAAAGATCGCGATAAATTGTTTTTCTTCTATGGGCTGGAGGTTCAGCGGCAGCAAGTGGATCCGGGCTCAAAGTTCGACGTTGTGCCGACCGCAGATATGCGAAACGGCATCTTCCCTGGACTTGATGTTCGCAATCGTATTGATCCAGTGGGGCGAGTGTTTCTCAACTTATACCCATTGCCGAATTTCGTAGACCCTAGTGGCGGGCGTAATAACTATGTTGCTACAGGATTACAGCCAATTAACCGCAACCAGCAAAACCTGCGTGTTGACTACAGCATTTCGCAGGACACGAAACTATTCGTGCGCTGGGCGCGTGAAGCCGAGTCGAATGATTTTTCTCGCGGACTATGGTGGAACCCTTCAGCCTACGAGCTTCCTTCGCATGTGAAGGGCACCAACCTTGGACGCTCAATCGTCACCAATCTCACCAGTGTCATTAATCCAACAATGACCAACGAATTCGTTTTCAGTTTCAGCAAGCTGTTGCTCGATAACGACTATGCCGATCCTAGCAAGGTGACGTTGGAAGGCCTCGGTATCCCCAACTTTGCAGGACCTTTCGGGCAAGTATCCAAGTACGCGCCAATTGCCTTCATCACCAGTTGGTCAGGGCAGACTTCTGGCGACTTCTGGGAGCCAGGTGGATTACCGCTATTTGCGCATAACTCAAGCCTGTCGTTTAACGACACTGTGTCAAAGATCGCAGGCGCGCATACCTTGAAGTTTGGTGCGCTCATTGAGCGTGGCGACAAGTTTCAAAACTTCAATAACAATCCTGAGACCTTGCTCGTCTATGCGCCGTGGGGAGCTAACTCTACAGGCAATGTCTTTGCCGATATTTTAGTTGGGCGACCGGCGCAGGTTCAGGCTTCAACGAAAACCGTTCAGGGTAATTTCCGTTTCTGGAACTATGAATTCTTTGGACAAGATGGCTGGAAGGTGCGCCCGAATTTTACGCTGGAATATGGTCTGCGCGTCGCATTCTATCCAACCAACGGAGAGAGGGACGGGCTGGGTGTGCGCTTCGATAAGAGTGCCTACAATCCAACTCAGGGCGTCCTGATTAACGGCGACCCAAATAAACCAAATGGCATTCTCCAAGCCAAACTCGGTGAAATACCCAACGGTGTCACTGATAATCCAGGGCCGTCGCTCGCGCCACGCCTGAATTTTGCATGGGACATCAATGGCAAGGGAGATACCGTACTTCGCGGCGGCGCAGGCTTGTTCTACAACCGCGTGCAGGGTAACTACCAGTACTACTCGCTGAATCAACCGCCGAATACCTATGCAGCAACATTTGACGGCTATGGATTTACAGGGCTGAATAATGGACAGGGGTTGACCTACAGCACACTGCCATTGATCAATCCATTCACACAGCTTGGCACCATCGGCATCACCTCGGCAGATCCCAACTCGAACGATATTCCGAGAATTGCCACTATGAGTTTGTCAATCGCGCGACGCTTGCCGGGAAGCAATGTATTCGAAGCCAGTTATGTCGGCACGCAAGGCCGCCATCTACCTCTGAATATTGAGACGAATTATATCCCTGTTGGCAGGCTGTTGAGCGGCAGAGTGGGCAATGCCGATTTGTCTAATCCAGTACATCGCGTCGCGGTTGCCGGACAGGCAGGCGTGATGTCACAATTCCGTCCATTCCCTGCCTACAGCAGCATCCGCTTCAATCAGTACACAGGAACTTCGAGCTATCACTCATTGCAGGCGACCTTAAGCCACCAGACGAGTAGTCGCCTCCAGTACTTTGCCACCTATACCTTCTCGAAGGCGCTCGGCACCAGCCAAACGAACGAGACCGATGGCAACGGTACAGACCCGATTGATACTCGTAACCGTAACTGGGGCGTCTTGCCTTATGATAGAACGCATGTGTTCAACATGACTTACAACTATCTGGCGCCCGATATCGCGCGGGGTGGTTTCAAGAATTGGTTTACGACCGCTGTGTTCAACGGCTGGCAGATGTCCGGTATCACGACATTTTCGAGTGGTGTGCCGATCAAGCTGAAGTTCGGAGGGGACATCGCTGGAGGTGGTATCGCTGCGTCTTGGGTCGGCTCCGATTCGTTCGGTCAAGCAGGCACTTCGACAGGCGCCATCGCTCCAGTATTGTCACGCAATCCGCAGGTTAGCGGCGGCACCACTTTCGGGGAGAAGTTCCTTGATCTTAGTACCGTCTCAATTCCGGCATTCGGGCAAAGCGGTTCATATGTGTCGCCGTTTTATATCCGGTCACCAAACCGCTGGAATCACGATGTATCGTTTTTCAAGAACTTTGTCATCTCGGAGCGCCAGAAGATTCAGTTCCGCGCTGGACTCTTCAACATCTTCAATCAAGCGTATCCACGATTCATTCAAGGTAACAACTCAGACAGCGACGTTAACGTACAGTTGAATACCGTCTGTAACGTCAGAGTTAATGGTGTGCCCAATGGCGCGGGAGGCACTTCCGATAACGTCTGTGATCCGACCAAAGGCTTCAGTTTTGATCAAAGCACGATTAATAACTTTGGCAAGGTCACTAGAAAACACGGTCACCGAATCATCGAGTTCGCGTTGAAGTATTACTTCTAAAGCGCGGCACGGTTATCGTCCAAAGAAAGTGGCGCAAGAGATTTACCTCTTGCGCCACTTTCTTTTTTACACCTGTACAAAGATGCTACGAGAGTGCAATCTATTACCTCGTCTTGCAGGTTAGCGCAGCAATTTTTCCGCACGATTTAGTTGATTCATTTCGCCGTTTGATTACAATTAGGAATAACGCATAACCCAATCATCTGGAGATTGAGTCGCAAGCAGCCATATTATGCTGCGAGGAGGAAGCGAAAGATGAAAGCGCGAATAATCTTGCTGTGGAGCTTGATGGCAGCCAGCGTCATAACTGTAAGCGCTATGGCTCGACAGGATAATAGGAATCCTGCAATGCCTTTCAAAGATGCGGGCAATGCAACGATTTTTGGACGGGTGATGTTGCCAACTGGCATGGCAAATAGCTCGCATCTCAAAATCACTCTGAGTAATACACAAGCGCCTATGACGACGCTTTATTCGGACAAAAATGGAGAGTTTGGTTTTAGTAATTTGTTCTCAGGGACTTATTATGTGCAGGTCTTTGCCGACGAATCGTTATATGAGTCTTTATCGCATAAGGTGAAACTCAATCCCGGCGAGCCCGCCTATATCGTGCTCTATCTCAAAGAGAAAAACACTCCGGTCGCCAGAACCTCACGTGGCAATATGATTTCAACCGCTGAAGCGGAGCAAGTGGTTCCTGCTGCGGCTAGAAAATCTTTTGACTATGCCAATAAATTAATTGACAAAGGTGAGATTGACAGCGCCATTACCGAGCTTAGCAAAGCGGTTGCTATCTATCCCGATTACCTGGCGGCGCGCAACAAACTCGGTGTGCAGTATCTAAAACGCAAACGTTTGACGGAGGCCGCTGAGCAGTTCAATATCATCCTCGAAAGAACCCCGAAATACTTTAACGCGCGATTGAATCTCGGCATTGTTTTGGTCGAACAAAAGCGTTACCGCGAAGCGATTGAAGAACTGACGCAGGCCGTGACGATCGACAGTTCACAACCGGCAGCGCATCTGTTTTGGGGCATTGCGGCACTAGACATGGATGATCTGGTAGTTGCTGAAAGAGAACTGGTGAAGGCACTGCTGCTGGGTGGCGAGCAATATTCAAACGCGCATTATTATTTTGCCCACGTTTATTTGAAAACCGGGCGGCGCGAGGAAGCCGGACGTGAACTCACCTTATTTTTAAAAACAGCGCCCTCCGGCGAATTGGCTACACAAGCTCGCGCCTTGCTTCAACAACTGAACGGAAAACAATAACGGCTTCAGCAAAACAGCCTGAAAAGATAAAGCGACGAAGATGAGCATCAGACTCTCTCCGTCGCTTTGTCACTTTATCTATGAATCCCATTTTAGGGGGCGACTGTGAAGGTGACTTTACGGGCGACGCTTGCTGCACCGTCGCTCACCGTAATTTTCAATTCATAGGTGCCCGGCTGAAAACTGTCGAGCGGCAAGGCGCTTGCAAATGCAATGAGACCTGTTGCATCAGGGGCTGGAAGTTCCGATTGTAAACGCGCCATTTGCTGCCCACCTTGCAGCACTGCAATTTCCAGTTTCGGCGCAGTCTTCATTCCCTGCGGCACATAGACGCTGAAGAAAAAAGGAAGCTGTTTTATTGTCAGCTTGCGTATAGGCTCGCCAAGATTGGGATAGATTAGCAATTCACCGTAGTGAAACGGATTGACTTGCTTCTGTTCTTCCGGCGTCAAGCGGTCGGCGCGCTTCAAAATAATCAGACTGCTCAAACGCAACTTCGTATTGTCGGATGACGAAACGTCGAACGAATCGTTGCGTATGCTCACCTTGTTGCCAGGCGCATCATAAGCGGCTATCTCCATCTCGTAATGCCCAGGAGGTAGCCGCTCCTCTTTGTAAAATAAGATGTCGCCGCGTCGCGCCGCTTCCATCTGCTCAATTGCTCCGGTCAGGGTGTAATGTCGGCTCAGTTTCGAGACCACTTGCTGTGCGTCATTTCTGATGAGCGCGACAATTGTATAATCTGTGCTGTAGGTTTTCTTGTCAGCGCTTGGTGTGTATGTAAAAGCGTTGGCTGGAACTTCAGCCAGCACCGCTGTCAAGCCTGGGCGCTGTGACTGAGGGAAATTGAATGCCATTGCGCGTAAGGGAAAGGCGTTGGCTTGCGATGTCTTGCCCATTGCCGCAAGCGCCGCCGCTTCATATTCAAGTACCGGCAACGAACCCGTTGAGGGCAAAGCGTAATAGCCTTTTCGAGTCTGAACCTCAAGGCCGCCTCGCCCAAGTTTCACGCTGATTTGCCGAAAGCGCCCATCCAGGTTTGAATTCTTGGGCACGTAGGTTAATTGATAGTGGGTTCGCAAGTCTTCATCAATGCGGCGTAGCCCAGCACTCAAATCGTTCGTATCAGCAATTAAAAAACCGCCCGTGCCGTTTGCCAGATCGCCCAGTCCGCTTTGTGGGTCGAGTTTCATCAAATCTTCGTTGCGCTCGAGTTGCATGGTCATAGGGCGACCAGACCGATCTTCAAGTCCGCTGGCATTTTGCCGCGCGCGACGACTGCCCATCGCGTTAATTTCGCGTGCTGCTTCGGCACTGCCACTGGCAACGCGCAGCCCCACAGCATCAACCGTATAGATGCTGACGTTGGCGCGATTGGCGGCGTTGATGACCGCAGGGAAATGGATTTTGACATCTGGCGGCAGCGCCAGTCCTTCGGAAAATAGCAAAATCGCTTTGCGTCCCGGCACATTGCGCAGCGAGTTGATAATCGCCAGCAGACCGTTGATCTGTGCCTGCCCATGCTGGTTGCGCTCCAGCATCTCAAAGGTTTCCAGGGCGCGAATCTGCATACTCACCAGCGCCTGATCCGCAGCAGCAACCCCTATGCCGCCGCCCTCGGCTCCGGGGCCAGTCGCTGCACTGGTAGCGCGAGAAAGCGTGTTGTCGCCACCCGCGCTACGCTCTTCGAGGGGTCGTCGCTCTGCCGAGCCAGAATCAGCGGTAGAGACAGCCATGGTTGTAGCGCGATCAATCGCTTGTTTGAGAAGTGGCGCGTCATTGGTGTACTGTTGCACCACGCGCAGTGATTTATCAATCACACAGACCGACACCAGATCATCGAGCTGTAGGCTTTCATCAACGAAACTGGTTGCCGCTTTGTGAGCCAGATTTCGACCATCCGGTGATAAGTGATCGAAGACCATGGCAACCAGACTGATATTTGAAAATGGTTCTCGCGGACCAGCCGGTGCAGGAGTTGAGGGTTTCGGCGCGGTTTTCAAAGCGCCCTTCGTTTCGCCCGCAACACGCTCGCGCGAAACCAGGCGAAATGAAGTGACATCCTGTCGCACGTTATCTTCATAAACTTCAATGTCGGCTGGTTTCAGATCTTTGATGATATGACCCTTCTTGTCGCGCACGACCAGATCAAGCAGTACTTCGTTGGCTGAAAGAACAATCTTGTCATCCTTGTTTTGTGGCGATTGCGATTGCGCCTGACTGAAGATGGACAGATTCATTGAAGTCAAAAAAATGATTGTAAAAAAAATGATTGCGCGCGATTTCATAAGGGATTCTCCTAAACTATCTTCAGCAGAATGATGGAAGCGGAAAAACTTTAATTCGTAACCTCTCAAGCTCCATATGCGGCTCATCCTAATTCTAAAGCAGAACAGGCGTAGAAGCTAGGCAACGCAATTATAAAACAACAATATTCTACAGGAAAATCGCGCAAAAAAGAGGCAGTTTTCTGCTTGCTACCGTGCGCTATGCACTGTATATTTTTTATGTCCTTCAATGAGTCCGAACAGCTATATCATCAATGCAAAAGGTTCTTCTTATGAGCAGTATCAAAATCAAATTTTCACTATTCGTCTGTGCCCTTCTATTGCTGTTTGGAAGCAGCAACGCCCCCGCCCAAGGACAATCAAGCGAAGCCCGGCGAATGCTTTCTCGGGCGGTTCAACTGCATCAAGCGGGCGATATGGAAGGGGCAATTCGGGAGTACAAAAATTTTCTGCTCGTCTATCCGAATGTACTCGAAGTTCATTCTAACTTAGGCGCGGCGTACGCTCGCCTGGGGCGATTCCAGGAAGCCCTTGAACATTACAAACAGGCAATGAATTTAGATAAAAGTAATAATCCCGCCATTCGTTTCAATCTGGCACTGGGTTATTACAAACTCGGAATGTTCAATGAAGGGGCTGTCGAATTTACCAAAGTTGTTGCGGCTGATGCGACAAATAAAAACGCTCTGCTGTTGCTTGCCGATTGTTATCTTCGTTCGGGTGAATTCAAAAAAGTGATTGACCTGCTCACTCCGCTGGAAGCGAAATTTGGCGATGATCGCACCTTTTCTTACGTGCTTGGCACCGCTCTCATTCAGGATCGTCAAACAGAGAAAGGGCAAGTACTCATTGATCGCATTTTGCGCGATGGCGATTCGGCAGAAGCGCGCTTGATGATGGGCGTAGCTCGTTTGAAGGTGCGCGATCATCCGGGAGCCGTAAAAGAGATACAACGAGCCCTTGAATTGAACCCAAAACTTCCTCTGGCTTATTCATTTTACGGACAGGCTCTGCTGGGCTCGGGAGACCGCGAGGGCTCGATAAAAGCTTTTCAAACCGAGATTATCAATAATCCTAATGATTTTGAGGCGAATCTCTATATAGGGATGATGCTCAAAGATGACCAAAAATTTGAAGAAGCATTAAAATACTTTGAAAAGGCTTTGAGCGTGCGTCCGCGCGAATTGAACGTCAGCTACTTCATAGCGAATGCTTATATGGCTGTAGGCAAGATCAGCGAAGCGCACAAACTGCTCGAAGCAGTGGTGAAAGAAGCGCCCGATTTTGTCGAAGCTCATGTCTTATTGGCGACCGTTTATTACCGACTCAAACGCAAAGAGGATGGTGATCGCGAAAGAGCGATTATTCAAAAGCTGAACGCAGAGAACCAGGCAAAAGCGCCCGGAGCGAAAGAAAATTTAGGACCTGCATATAGAGGTGAGCAGGTTCCTCAAACTCAGCCGGCAAAAAAACCTGAGGGCAAACAACCGTAATGAACAGGGAAAAGCTTTGGAAACAAACGTAGTAAAATTTTTTGTGCGATCAACAAATCTTCAACGCGCTTTGCTGATCTTCTTCGCCGCGATTTTATTGATTGCCGCGACCGTTGCGTCGTTTGCTCAATCGAAAGGTGCCGCGAAAAATAAACCTCCGGCTCAATCACCTTCTCAATCAAAAAACAGAACACCCGGTAAACCACCGCTTGATGCGCGAACGCAGGCAGAATTCAAGCAACTCTCCAAACAGGCGGACGAAGCGCGCGAAGCGGGTCGCCTTGATGAGGCGATGGCTTTCTACAACAACGCGTTGCGCTTGCAACCCACCTGGATTGAAGGCTGGTGGTATTTAGGCTCAATTTTTTATGACCGTGACCGTTACAGCGAAGCGCGCGAAGCGTTGCGAAATCTCTTGTCAATTCAACCGAAAAATGGTCCGGCTTGGGCTTTGATAGGGCTTTGTGAATTTCAACTGAAAAATTATGAGACGGCTCTCGCAGATCTTCAGAAATCTCGCATTTTGGGTTTGGGCGGAAACAAAGCGCTCATCTCGGTAGCCCGTTACCACGCGGCGATTATTATGACACGGCAGGAGCAATACGAATTGGGCTACGAACTTCTGCGCGATTTTGCCCGCGAAGGCAACCAGAGCATAAGCGTCATTGAAGCGCTCGGCATCAATGCGCTTCGTATGCCGTTTTTGCCTTCAGAGGTATCGCCTGACAAACGCGAAATCATTTTGCTGGCGGGGCGCGCTTTATATTATATGGCAGTGCGTCAGATTCAAGACAGCGAGAGAGCTTTGCAAGAACTGGTTTCGCGTTACCCTGAAACCCCCAATGTTCATTATGCTCACGGCGTTTTTTTATTAACAGACACGCCCGATGCGGCGATTGAAGCGTTCAAGCGTGAATTGAAAATTTCGCCGACGCACATTCCTGCCTTGTTGCAAATCGCTTTCGAATATATCAAGCGCAATGACTTCGAAGCGGCAAAACCTTTCGCGCAACAGGCTGTGCAAATCTCTCCGAATCTGTTTGCCACGCACAACGCTTTGGGGCGTGTGCTGCTTGAATTGGGCAAAGTTGACGAGGCGATTAAGCAGTTGGAAATTGGCGTGAGGCTGGCACCAGATAGCCCTGAGATGCGCTTTGCATTGGCAAAAGCCTATGCTCGCGCCGGACGCAAAGAAGAGGCTGCGAAAGAGCGCGCCTTGTTTATGCAACTCGATAAACAGAAACGTACACTACGCGACGGGTCGCAATCGGTCGGCGGCGTCGAAGCCAAACCTACGGACAAAAATCCGCCTAAATAAATTCATACGAATCGTCAATAAAGGTCTTCATGATTCCAAATTATTCTCAAACTCGGGCAAATTCGCAGGTGGGTTTATTCAAAGCTTTCGCGCTCATACTCTTTTTGAGCCTTATGCTTCCCCAACTGATTGTCACAACCGCAAGTGCAGGACAAAAAAGCTCAACCGTTGCTGCTTCAAACATGACACAGAACGGCGCGTCATCAGTTGCCTCATTTGAAGAGATTGCTTCTTCGGCGAGCGGCCTCACCTGGGTACACGATAACGCCATGTCCGAGCAACGCTACCTGCCTGAAACCTTAGGTCCCGGCGGCGCTTTTTTCGATTATGACAACGACGGATGGATGGACATATATCTGGTTAACTATGGCGTGTCTGATTTTTATAAACCCACGAAGCCCACAAGAAACGCCCTCTATCGCAACAATCGCGACGGCACCTTCACCGATGTAACAGAAAAAGCAGGTGTCACAGGTGGCACCTTTGGCATGGGCGCAACCGTTGGCGATTACAACAACGACGGCTTCGCAGACCTTGTGGTTACTGCATATGGCAAATGTTTAATCTATCGCAACAACGGCAACGGCACCTTCACGGATGTAACGGACAAATCAGGTATAGCCCCGACGACCTGGACAACCAGCGGCGTGTGGTTTGATTACGACAACGACGGACTGCTAGACCTATTCCTTTGCAGCTTTGTGCAATTCGGTATGAACAAGCACGTCTTTTGCGGCGACAACAAATTGGGTCGCCGCTATTACTGCATACCGCGCATCTTCGCCCCGACTTCAAGCTTGCTCTATCGCAACAACGGCGATGGCACCTTCACAGAGACAGGCAAAGGCACAGACATCGAAAAAGCTTTAGGCAAAGCCTTAGGCGTAGTCGCTACAGATGTCAATAACGACGGGCTGATGGATTTATTCGTCGCCAACGACACGGTGCAAAATTTTCTCTTCATCAACAGAGGCAAAGGCAAATGGGAAGAAACGGCTCTCGCCGCCGAAGTCGGCTTTAGCGCCAACGGCGCGCCGCGCTCCGGTATGGGCGTTGACGCGGCAGATTTCAATGGCGACGGCTTCCAGGATTTGTTCGTAGCCAATGTTGACCAGGAGATGTTTTCGCTCTACAGAAATAACAAAGACGAAACCTTCACGGACGTTGCGCGACCCAATGGCATAGCGGAAGCAACCAGGCTACTGAGCGGCTGGGGCTTGAAGTTTTTCGATTATGACAATGACACACACATTGATTTATTTCTTGCCAATGGCCATCCCGACGACATGATTGAGCAATATTCGGGACAAGTGAAGTATGCCGAGCCTTTGCTGCTGTTTCATAATCAAGGCGACAAGCTGGTGAATGTGAGCCAGCAATCCGGACCTGTGTTCAAAAAGGATTTTCCGGCTCGCGGTATGGCTGTAGGCGATTACAACAACGATGGTCGCTCTGATGTCGTTGTCGTAAACAACGGCAAGCCGGCGCTTTTATTGCGCAACAACACAGGCAAAGAGAATCATTGGCTAGGTGTGCGATTGCAAGGCGCAAAAGCAAACCGTGACGCGGTAGGCGCAATCATCAGTTGGTCTGCGGGGGGGGTGAAAAAAGTGCGCCTGAAAACTAACGGCGGTAGTTATCTGGCTTCGCACGACCCGCGTGAAATTTTAGGCATTGGCAAAGCCACGAAACTGGATTGGCTCGAAATTAAATGGCCCGCGCCAAGCGGCAAAGTCGAACGTTTCACGGAGGTGCCGCTCGATAAATACATCACCATTGTCGAAGGCAAAGGAATAGTTACGAATTGAGCTTGAGCTAAATTTTACTAATGAAATCATGATTTTTAATCCAGCACTCCATTGCAAATCAAAAGAAAGGAAATTATGGAACGTAAAGTTATCAATCCCTGGAAGTGGCAAGATAGTTTGGGTTTTTCGCAAGCGATAGAAATAAAGGAAGGACAGAATGTTCTTTATTGCGCGGGGCAAACTTCTATGAGCGCCGAAGGAGCACCACTGCACGCAGGTGATATGCGCGCGCAAATCAATCTTGCGCTAGACAATCTGGAGGCTGTGTTGCAGGAAGCAGGTTACAGTCTGTCAGATGTCGTGCGATTGAATTATTACACGACAGACGTCGACCAATTTTTCGCTGCATTCGAAGTGGCGGGAGTGCGTCTGGCGCAGGCGAAATGCCAACCTTCCAGCACACTGCTTGGCGTATCGCGTTTGGCATTTACCGAACTATTGGTCGAAATGGAAGCAACGGCGGTGAAATAATCTGCAGGGCACCCGGTAAGCCATTGTGGAACTGTCAGAAAAGGAATTCCTCCCGGTATGCAACGCCTTGCAGGAGCCATAGATCAGGCGGCAAACGGAAAATAATCACTCCACAACCGGCACTTACCCGCGACTGAAAATTTGATTCAGCGAGGCTAAGTTTTTAGCAGCCTCTTTCGTATCTGGCTGGTTACGATAAGCGGCAGCAACGACATCCGCATAGATTACCTGTAACTCGCGCTCAACCTCGTTATCGGCAAATAAGCGAGCGTTCAATTGCACACTGCTT
>JANMSG010000659.1:0-6528 GCA_031389065.1 Acidobacteriota bacterium
CCCTGCGACGAATTTTGAAGTAAGGGCAACGCACGTCGGTCTTGCTTTCAATCCTTCGGTGTATAGCTTGATTGCTAAACGCTTGGCGAATAAGTAATTCTGCTGTGATGTATGAAATATCGGTGTAGGGGTTTCGCATACTTTGGTATCGCGGCTTTGCCGCTTTGATGTGCGGAGAGGCTGAGCCTCTCCGTGAGGGGTGCCTCTGTTCTGCGGCTGCGCCGCTACTTTGGGGCGTAGCCCCGAAACTATTCAACTGAGGCTTTCCGGCGGGGCAAAGCCACCGCCGCACATCAAAGCGGCAAAGCCGCCTACAAGACTCAGGCTCAGTGAGTCTTTCCTAAAAACCTATCCTAGCAAATCACCTCAACCTTCCAAACCTTATCTGTAACATTTGTAGCGACAATTTCAACCTCCAGAAACTTCTTGATGACTTCGATATTCGTCATCGTATGCAGAGAAGGCTTCGCGGTGGTAAACGACCCTCCTTCGCCGAGCGCCATAGGCAGAAGCAATTGATCTGCCAGGTGCTCGCCGACCGCCGCATCCGTTTTTAAATATTCTTTCGCCTCTTTCGCAGCACGCTCTGCTACCGCTTCGGCGCGAGTATTTTTTTCGCCAAACGACGTGAAGATTTCCGTGATGTTCGCATATTCAAGCTCAATCATCACAAGGTTGCCGGGACCGTTTGAATTGCTTGTCTCTTCAACGTGGAGTTGTGACTGCTGCCAATCCATTTTGCGACGGACGGTTTGCAATTCGCGCTCGGCTATGTGACGCGGGAGATTGGCAACTAAAGCCTGCGTGCTTTGCGAAATCAATTTGCCGCGCTCCAATAAATTGAGCCGTTTGAGTTTTGCGCAAGGGGTTATCTCGACGTGAAATTTGCCGCCGCCGGCAGGGTAAAAACCGTAGCGCTCCAGTTGCACAGTGACTGTTGCTCCCATCCGCTTGAGGATTGGCAAAAAGACTTTCTCCAGATAATCAAAGGGTGGCGCAAACGGATTATGCGTCCCGCCTTCAAGCGTCAGCGTACTTTTTTCATCCGCCAAAAGTAGCGCGGGCAATACAGTCTGCAACACCAGCATCACGCTTCCTGCCGAGCCTACGGCAAAGCGAAACTCTCCTGCGCGTATGGTTTGCGGGGTGAAGGTGAGTTGTTGCGAGCCTATGTTTGCGCCTCTGATTTCAGCAAGCCCTATTTCCACCGCAGCATTAACAGCCGTCAGATGTTGACGGAGCAAACCTGGACTCTTACGCCCGGCGCGAATTTTTTCGATGCGAATCGGCTTTCGAGTAATGAGCGAAAGCGCCAGCGACGTGCGCAGAATTTGCCCGCCGCCTTCTCCCAATGAACCATCAATTAAAATCATCATAAACCTATCTGGAACCGCCAAAATAAAAACAAAGATTTGTAAGCTTGTTTACCAAAAGCTGTCAAACTTTGAATGGAGCTTTTTCTCTTTGCCTGAAAAGAACTTTACATATCTCTTTTTGACTATGGCATATAAAATGCAAACTGATCGTCGCGGCTGGAAAGTAGAGTATTTTCTTAGCCTTTTGTACGAAACACAGACGATCTGTGTCTAATTCATATCAAATCATAGGAGTTAAAAAATGTCAGAAGCAACAGCAACAGCAACACAAGCAAAATCAAATACCCGGGAAGCTAAAGAACACTCGGAAGGAGTGCTCGCTAAAACAATTGAACAGCAAACGGCAAAACTTCCGTCGGACGTCTTTTTATGGGCTGCTCTTGGCTCAATCGGTGTTTCTCTCGTCCTGGAATTAACCGGCAACGAAGAGAAGAGCCGCTTCGTAGGTCAATGGGTATCACCTTTCCTGCTCTTAGGGCTTTATAACAAAGTGGTTAAGGTCGCAGGATCTGATCGCCTTAGTGCTTAATATCGTTCTTATATAACAGAAGTTGCTAAGGAAGATTATGGGACACAGAATAAATTTTTGTGTCCCATAATCGTTTTCAAAAATCATAAATCTGTATTTTCATCATCCGTTGAAAATTAAGACAGCATAAAGCGATGTGCGCAGAATTTGTCTGTTGCCTTCTCCAACTGAACCATCAATGATGCGCATATATTTAATTTTGCTTGAAAGGGTGAAAATAGTTTTTGGCAGCCTAACTCCAGGCGCTTAAAAACTCTGCACGAGTTTGCATATCTTCAGCAGAAATCTTTGCAATCAATGTCAAAGTTCGGCGTATCTGTTCTCCCAAACTGTAACGCTTTTGATGAACGAGAATCATCCCCGCGTGAATCTTGCCTTGCTCTATGTACTCTGCATGAATCTTGTAATAGTCGCCAACATTAAACGTGTAGATAACTCGACCTTGCCGGGTTGCAAATTCCACTTGTGCTTCATCAGATTCACCTAACATCCCTTCGGTGGCAGCTGTCGTGATATCTATTCCACGCGCTCGAAATTCTCTGGCGAGTGAACGCGACCCTGAGTCTTCGTCAAGATAGAGGCGAATCTGGCTCATGCAATCTTCGACTCTTTGTAATGCTCTTGTTCGAGGCGTTCGATTTCCGCATCGTCGGCAGCCAGTTGCGCTTCGATTTCCGCTTGATTGGCGTGATAGTAAGCAAGTGCCGCATAGACTTGCGCCAAGTTCAAGTGTTCGTACTCATCAGCGATTTGCTCAGGCGTGAAGCCCTGTTTATACCAGGTCACGATGCGATGAACAGTAATGCCTGTTCCGGCAATGCAAGGTCTGCCGCCTTTGACATCCGTTTGACTGACAATCAGATTTCCAATATCGCTCATGATCTTCTCCTTGCTGAATCGGAAATAGCACAAAGCATTTTCAGAGTATCGAATCAAAAATTAGAAATGAGCTACAGGGATTGATTCTGTTCGTTCATGTGGTCTTATACCTGTGGCAATATCGTTGACCGCGTGAAGTATAGCCGCGCTGTAGTAGCGATTGCCGCACACATTGCAAACGCCTATGGTGACACTCTCTAAAATGATGAAGCCGTTTTTATGCTTGAACGCCTCGCGCTCAATTGTGCGCGGTTGCACCGTTCCTTCGCAGTATTCGCATTTATAAGCGTACATAATTTTTACCCTTCAAACTCAGTGATTTCGTAAATCGGAACAATGAAATAGCTGTCAATTGATGTGAACCTTCCGACCACTCCAACCGCAGTTGTGCCATCGGCAGCAGTTCCTTCTACGACGTAGGCTGTGCCTCGCGGGTCGTTTTTATCAATTCGAGCAAGGCGACCGTTGAGTATAGCTTTTTCAACGTCAACGATGTCGAGAAAATCTTCCGCCATCTCTTCCATCGCATGAACCGTCATATCGTATTGGCGTAGTCGAATCTTTTCTCTAATTCGTACTATTCTGCTCCGCGTCATGCGCGTAGTCTATCAGTTCAATCAAACAGAAAAAAGATTGAAAGAGCCAGCGATATGCGCAAAATTTGCCCGCCGCCTTTCTCCAAATGAACCGTCAATTAAAATCATAATGATGAATGATGAACTGATTAGCAAAGAACGCCGAATGAGAATTCCATCATTCGGCAATCATCACTTTAGTTGGTTGTTTTACCCAACAGGTTTATTCCATTTGGCGAAGCATCAAGCACAATCGTATTGCCCGAGGATTCGCCGATAGCTTGAAGCAATTTGAGTTGCATCAACGAAGGATTGTTTTCCAATATCTTTGCCGCATTGGCAAGACTGCGTAGCGCCGCTGTTTCGCCGCGCGCCTTTTCAAGCGCCGCCAAGCCTTCCTGACGAGCCTGAACGACTTGCGAGAAAATCTTTTTGAATTCGCCCGCAAACATGATGTCTTTGACATTCACCCAGACGAGTCTCAAGCCAAGCTCTGCAACTCTCTTTTCAGAAAGCTCGAACAATTTCGCGCCAATCTCTCTGCGTTGCTCGATCACTTCATCAATCTTCAAGGCAGAGACAATCTCTCTCAATGCCGATTGCAACTCGATATACAGTGCCTGTTGGAAATATTCGACTTTGTGGATAGCGATATTCGCGTCAACAATTTCGTATTGTCCGACGAGACTGAGCTTGAGGCTTACGCCATCGGCGCTCAAAACCTCTTGTCCGCCTACTGTCACCGTGCGAAGTCTGATATCGAGTCGCTGGATCGTTGTATCCAATGTGTGAAAGTAACGACCTGGCAAGAGGTAGCCTACGTACTTGCCCTTGGAATACTTCAAGCCTCTCTCGTGTTCAAAAATAATCGTGCGCTTGAATACGATGGCAATCAAGATTGTAATGAATACAGTTGTGCCTGAAATTATAAGTGCGACAGTCATGCGCGCACCTCCTTTTATAAAAAAGCTCTCTTTCAAAAGGCCGCAGTCAAGCAGCGGAGGTCTTACCCTGCAAAGCTGCTTATCTGCTGCGCGATGGCTGACCTTTTGAAAAGAGAGCGAATGGGAGTTGAACCCTTTGTCGTGTGTTTAGCACGGTTATCCAAGTGGGCGGCAACGCGCAGAACCGATGTGAAGATTTCAAATCGGCTGCTTCCCCTCCCAAAATTAAAAGTATGAAGTCGGAACGATGAACCATGAATAGAGATAGCCTTCTTACTTCATCATTCATACTTCATCGTTCATCGTTTCCTCAAAAATGCTTGCTCGACTTCTTGTGCTTCTTGAACTTGCTCGATCTGCGTCCGTCATCGCCTTTAAGCGAAGCAAGCGGGAAGAGGCTATATTCTACGGTCGCAAGACCCGCGTTGACGACTGCGGCGATTACCTCTTGCGAAGACTTGTAGCACTCGCTGGATTCGTCAATCGGCACACGACCATCGGCATTGACGAGAATGCCAGCCGCTTTGTACTCGTCATCAATCTTTCGTTGATTGAGAGTCTTTACGGCAGCGGTTCTAGACATACGACGACCTGCACCGTGATTGACCGAATAGCCGCTATTGACCGCGCCGGCTTGCGGACGAAGAATATAGCTCCAATCTTTATTCGAGCCGGGAATCAACACCGGGTGACCCGTATTTTCCCACATCGTACCCTTTAACGCCGGGTGACCGGCTGGAAAAGCACGCGTTGCGCCTTTGCGATGCACCCACACTTTCCCGAACTCAGGATGCGTCTCTTTTTGCACAAGGTTGTGGCTGATTTCATAAATCAACTCAAGCTCCCCGGCGAAGACTTCTTTGAAGGCTTCAGCAACTTGCTCAAAGAGAATCAAGCGATTGATGATGGCAAAGTTTCCGCCCGCCGCTACAGCATTTTGATAGCCGCGATAATGCTTTGATTCAGGCGTAAAGTAGCCAAGATCAAGGTCTGTGTTGACATCAGGCTTTTCAGCCTTTGCCACTTCAAAATAGTTCGTAGCCAGACCGTGACCCCAACCGCGCGAACCCGTATGCGCTTGAACAAACAGCGTCCCTGTCTCTTCGGCGCGTTGCAACTCAATAAAATGATTCTAGTTGTTACTACTATGCAGTCTCCACAATCTCATCTTTATACTTTGCGCAGTACGTTGCAGCGCAATAGCAGAGGCTTCGATTGTATGAGATAAAATGAAACTATCCTGTTCTTCTGTCCAAAATTTCTTTTGGAGTATTCTGCGCATACTGTTTGGTCTTTTCCACTCTTTAATCGCTTGCGCCATTTGCTTCTTTCTTGAGATAGCAATGCAACTTTCATAATACAGTGCCGATGCTACTGCTTGTGCATCTTCTTTGAACAAAATGATGTTGAAAACTCTATCTCTCGAATTCCGCGCAAGCCTTTTCTCTTTTCTTGTTATCTGCTTAGTGAATAACTCATACGCAATTGCAAGTTTCTCACTGGCAGTACAAAGCGAAAGAAAGGGAAACTTATTTGAAGTAAAACCCAACGAACCGTCACCATCAAGGATTCCTCTGAAATAGTCAGTTTGAGAAAACTGACATTGAGGAACATCTATCATTGCCGACTTTTCACCAATCATCATGCCTAAGCCAATGAGTTCATCTCTGAATTCCTTTGCATACACACTCAACGTTGCCGATTTGTAATCGGCAGAAAAGTTCGTTGAGCGGGTTCTTACGCTTAGACGATTGTGATACGGAATAACAGAAGCCAACTGCTCTAACACATCTACATCTCTGTAGCTCATTTCTATTCGCAGCTTGCCTCTGTTCCTTGTATCTTGCGATAGATGACCGTCCGTTTGGATTAAGCCATACAAGTACGCGTGTACAGGATTCATTAAATCTAAAGATTGTCTCTTTATATCTATCATTGTATTGAGACTCTCTGTTTCATCTGCATAGCGGCTAGGTCGTTTCCGCCTAGCTCTACACCTTCCTTATTCGGTGCAGGTCGGAGCACATCTTCATCCGCGTGGGATGCCCAAGTGCCTATGCTCTCTACGGGGGTATTGTTTTTCAACTTAACCTTCCCTCGGAATTGTCATCGCAGACTTTCCCGATATGCACGAGTTTGTTGCGGCTATATTGCTATAACCGGGAGGCAATCATGTTTACCTCCACCGAGCGAACCGAGTTGTTCCATGCCGCGTTCAGGCATGC
>JANMSG010000762.1:0-3121 GCA_031389065.1 Acidobacteriota bacterium
GAACCTCGACTTTACCTGCAAGAATCAATATCTCGCTTACAAATCCAAATGTGTCCTTAACGATTTTTGGCGAATCTACTGACGATCATACAGGGTCAACCGTAGCGATTGGTCGATTGAACACCAATGGAAATATAGACTCTATCGCTGAGTTTTTAGTTGGCTCTCCTGGCGCTGAAGCAAACAAAGGAACGGTCTCTGGCTTTTACGGTGGTTCATCGTTAACTGCGCTTTCGTCGCGTGATCTTGCGTTAGGACAAGACGACTTGCGTGTCATGGGTCAAACTGTCGATCAAGAGTTGGGCTGGGCTATTGCGACTACTGATCTTGACGGCAATAGAGGCGGCGATTTGGTTTTGAGTGCTCCTTTTGCAACCGTCGGCGCTACCACTCCCGCGCCAAGATTAAAAGCTGGAAGGGTCTATGTTCTTCTAGCTGCAAATGATACGGTACCTCCAATTAATCAGCCCCCGTTGGTTCAAGTTACTTTGCCAAACGGTGGAGAAACCTTGCTCGGCGGAAGCTCATTCAATATTACCTGGACGGCATCAGACCCCGACGGAGATACCACCTTACAAGCCTTTGAGATTCGACTCTCAATTGATGGCGGAGCCAATTACAATACCATTATCGCCTCAAATGTTTCTGGTACAGCGCGCTCCTTCAACTGGACTGTCAACGGAGGTTTGAACACCAATACGGCAAGGATCCGCGTCATTGTTACCGATAATGCAGGCGGCACTGCTCAAGATAATAGTAACGCCAATTTCACCATCACTGATCCAGGCGTCATGGTTCATTTACTAACACCGAACGGTGGAGAATCTATTCAATTCGGTCAAACCTACAGGATTACCTGGGAAGCACCTGTCGCAGCAGAAGCTCAATTAAAAGGATTTGATCTTTTCCTCTCACTTGATGGAGGCTTAACTTTCAACAGATCCATCAGATCTGACCCTATCAATCCTGCGATTGCCAAAGAAGTTCGTTTGTTTGATTGGGTTGTGCCAGCAGATATCGGTTGCTCGACTATGGCTAGAGTCTTAGTCGTAGCCACCAGCATAACCGGTGCCAGGTCTACTGACACGAGCGATTCCAATTTTTCATTCGTTGCGCCCGGACCAACGATTAACACGGCTGCTATGGAGCTTGATGAGACCTTGAGTAGACTGGTTCTGAGAACGATTCAACCGCCTGTTGGAAGCGAGGTTATTTTCTCGCCAAATGCGGTACTCGAAATTTCCTCAACTGAGGCAGGCACCACATTCTTTGGTTTCTCAAAACCCTTTAAATACAAAAAGGCGGGACAAGTAGTAATCACGAAAGGAACCATCAATAATTTAGACTTAAATGTCTTCTTTCCTGACGGGGCTACGCGGATTTTACGAGTTACGAATCCACCTTGTGGAGTAACCCTGTTAAAAATCAGGCGACAAGGAGCAGTGTTTGTTCTTGCACCAGCAGGCTAACAGACTGGCTGTTACCAAATGTGAAAACACGCAAAGCAAAAGCGAAAAAGGCGGTCTACAATGTAGACCGCCTTTTTCACGTTTGCTTTGTTATTATTTCTTCAGAATTGAAGGACTACTTCAACGCCTTTCGTAGTATCTCATTAACAGACCATCGCGACCAATGGCGTACCCGCGATTCTCTCGAAAGGACACAGAGAACAAATCCGTTGAGGTTGCGCTATCTTGATCAACCCAATGGATTCCACCATCATAGGTGCGAATCACGCGGCCTTGATAGCCTACAACCCAACCTGTTTTCTTATCAATGAAACTCATCCCGAAAAGCGGCTCGGAAACGCCAACATCCATCTTCTGCCAAGTCGAACCGGCATTGTCCGTGCGTAATAGCGTACCTTTGTCTCCTGATATTAAACCTATTTTTTCGGTAATGAAATAAACGCGATTCAGATCAGAGTCAGTGTCAGATCTTTGTGGATACCAATTCTTCCCTGCATCGTTAGTGTGTAGAATCGTCCCTCCGGTACCAACAACCCATCCCTCTTTTCCTCTGATACTCAAATGGAAAAGTTGTTCGTTGACTCCGCTCTTTTGCTCATCCCAGGAAAACCCACCGTCCGTTGTAGCCAGAATTAAACCTTCATCACCAACGATGAAGCCCTTCTTTTCATCCACAAACTCGACCGAATAAAAATCCAGATACTGTACTTTTGATTGACCGTAGGCTCTGCGCGATGAGTCATAAACTCGCTTCATAAAACTTCGACCACTATCTGTGCTTTGAATGATTGTACCCGCATCGCCAACGACCCAAATCTGATTTTTACGTATAAAGACATCATTTAGCCCAACGTCAATACCCAAATCTTTTTCCTCAAAATTACTGCCATCATTGTATGACCGGGATAGAAATCCTTTCGCGCCAGCTACCCAAATATTACTCCCATCAAAGGAGACAGCATTCACCGTAGCCGCATTGTTCCCTTGCGAAATTGTAGAGATTTTAGACCATCCTTGTTGACCATATATCGAGGCAGAAAAACCGACTGCCAAAATCAAAAACGATAGCAACACCCTAAAATACAGTTTGTGAATCATCCATTCCTCCAGAAAAAAATGTCCTCATCCTCTCAATTTAAATCTTTGAATCTTCCCCGTTGAAGTGCGTGGCATCTCCTTGACGAACTCGAATAAAGTCGGTGTCTTATACAAAGGAAGCCTTGCCCCTGCAAACTCAAATAATTCTTTCTTGAGAGTTTCACTTCCTTTTCGGATGACCAAATAAGCTTTAACCGTTGCCAAGCCTTTTTCGTCAGCACTTGCAACAACCGCAGCTTCAACTACTTCTGGATGGCAAAGCAAAACAGACTCAATCTCAAGAGGAGAAACCCAGAGCCCATTCACCTTAAATAAATCATCGCTTCGGCCGATATGGTAATAGTATCCTTCACCATCCTTACGATATACATCGCCTGTTTTCATCCAACCATCACGCCTGACATTGGCAGTCAAATCTTCACGTTTCCAGTATCCAGTCATCGCACTTGAACCTTTTACCCATAGGTTCCCCTGCTCTCCTATAGCCGTCTGATAGCCTGAATAATCGAGAATTTCAGCTTCATAACCGACAACGACTTGCCCGCTTGAACCTG
>JANMSG010000672.1:0-15360 GCA_031389065.1 Acidobacteriota bacterium
CCCAAAGCGATCAGGCATTTGATAATGTGAGAGTTGTAAGCGAATGAAATGTGGCTTTCCGATCTGTCAAAACCTTGCATGATTTCCCTTCATAAATTATTTTGTGCATACTTGGAGTGGAGTTTTTTTGACATGAGCAATCAGCTTGAGCGGGGCGCGAACGCCGATAAGCGGAGGGCAGGGCATCGCGATGATTGTTGGAAAGTAAATATTGACTACTTGTTATTGAATGCTCGGATTTTATCCTGGCTTGTAACAAGTTACGAGAAATGAAATTGATATGAGCAATAGTAATGAATCTCGAAACATCGGAATCTTGAACCATTCTCCGGTGGTTGTTTATCTGCACACGCCGCGCGAAAAACTCTGGGGCTTGCTCGGTGAAATCAATGCCGCAGGAATCTTCATGCGAGGCATTGATTTGAACAGCTTCGAAGATTGGACGCGCATGCTTGCAAGGGGCGAGCGCAACATCGGATTAACGCACGCATTTTATCCCATGTGGCGGGTTGAGCGAGTCACTTTGGATGAAAGGATTGATGATATTCCTTCAATGGCAGAACAGTTTCATGAACGTGTAGGCTTGACTATTGATGAATATTTTATAAAATAGTCTTTATTCTCCGCGATTTAATAGTTCCAAAACTCACTACATAATTTCATTGTTTGTGTCCAACTTGGTTTGTGACTGATTGCCATCAGTCTAAAGGGTTAGTTTTTATGACAGATGAAATGACTAATGATGCAAAATCGTTTGCCGAACAGATCAAAAAATTAGCAGACGCCTTTGTTTCTATTAATCTCTCTCTGTCTCTCGATGAAACTCTCAAAAACATAACCGAACAAGCAAGGCAAATAATCGGTGCCCATCAATCGGTAACCAGCCTGACAATAGAGCAAAATTGGGCGCAATCCAAACACACCGTTTCGCATTCAGATAAGATTACAGCGTGGATGACTGATGAAGAGTCACCCGATTTGTCAGGCATTTACCATTTGATCTGCCTTCATAATAAGCCCATGCGCCTGACTCAGGCTGAATTAGAAGCGCATCCGGTTTGGAGCAAGTTCAGAGAAAAGATTGACAAATTTCCGCCCATGCGTGGTTGGCTTGTCATACCGCTCATCGCTCGTGACGGACAGAACATAGGACTCTTGCAACTCTCTGATAAGTATGAAGGCGAGTTTAGCGAAAGTGATGAGGCTCTACTGGTGCAACTGGCAAGGGTTGGGTCAATGGCAATCGAAAATGTGCTTCAGGTAGAGAATGTAAAGAAAAATGATAGAGCCCTTAGAGAGCGTGAGGAGAAACTAAAACTCACATTAGAAGCAACTCAGGTAGATACTTGGACCGCAGAAGACCAAATATACAGAACGTTATTTGAAAACAATCCTCTTCCAACATATATTTACGATCCTGAAACCTTGCTTTTCCTTGCCGTAAATAATGCGGCAATTCGAGAATATGGTTACTCTGCCAAAGAATTCCGATTATTAAAACTTAATGACATTCAATTAGAACAAAATGAGGTTCAAAATACAGACAACAGCACTTCAACTATCACAGGTCATAAACGAGGGAAACATCAGAAAAAGAACGGAAGGATTGTAGAAGTAGAGTACACCACTAAAAATATCGTCTTTGCTGGTAAACCTGCCATCCTGATTACAACAACCGACTTCAGTATTCCGCAGCTCGATACCCAATCGTTAGATCAAGAACTCTACTTACTACGAACATTGATCAATAAGCTGCCGGGATATATTTATGCTAAGGACAGAGAGAGTAGATTTGTATTCGCCAACATGACAGTTGCAGGAAGTAAAGGACAGAAGAGACCAGAAGATCTGATTGGAAAGTCTGACTTTGATTATTATCCACCTGATCTTGCATCTCAATACTTTGCTGTTGAACAAGAGATCATGCGCAGCGGACAAGGAATCATCAACTCAGATATAGTTGACAGAGATGAAAATGGCAATGAAACCTGGTCGTCGAATACAAAAGTGCCCTGGGTGGATGGCAAAGGTAATGTCATAGGAATTCTGGGCATAAATTTCGACATCACAGAGTACAAGCTTGCCGAGGCTGCTTTGCGAGAATCCGAACAGCGCTATCGTAAGTTGTTCGAGAGCAATCCGCATCCAATGTGGGTTTATGATGTGGAAACGCTGGCGATCAAAGCGGTGAACGAAGAGGCGATTCGGCACTACGGATATTCGAAGAAGGAATTCCTCGGAAAAACGATTAAAGATATGCTGGCAGAGGAGGATACAACGCAATTTCCAGAGGGGCAACCTATAGATGATGTACAACTTTCTCTCAAATCTTTTTTGAAGCATAAGAAGAAAGATGGAACGATCATTGATGTGGAAGTAATTTCGCATGAAGTTATTCTTGAGGGTCACAAAGTGAGGCTAGATCTCGTTAATGATATAACGGAGCGCAAACGAGCAGAAGAGGAATTGCGAGATTCTGAGCAAAGATACAGAACGTTATTTGACAATAATCCCCATCCAATGTGGGTTTATGATGTAGAAGCGCTTAGAATTCTGGCAGTAAACCAAGCGGCTATTCAACATTACGGATACACTAAAGAGGAATTTCTCAGCAAAACTATTTTAGATATGCATCCAGGGGAAGAAATATCAAGGCTTCTGAAAGTCATACCTCGTGATTTCGAAACACTCACACCGAAATCATATTGGCTGCATAAGAAAAAGGATGGAACCACCATTGATGTAGAGGTCACTTTCCATGGATTGGTTTTCGATGGTCACAAAGCAAGACTCGGGCTCATCAATGATATAACGGAGCGCAAGAGAGCCGAGAAGGCGTTGCGAGATTCTGAGCAAAGGTATAGGGAGTTGTTTGAAAACAATCCTCATCCGATGTTTTTTTATGATATAGAGACGCTGGCAATTTTAGCGGTAAATAACGCTATGGTCGCGCATTATGGCTACACTCGCGAAGAGTTTTTGCAAATGACCCTCAAGGACATAAGACCTGTTGAAGATATTCCGACGCTTCTCGAGGACTTGGCCAGTTTTACCTCAAACATTCACATTAACTCTAGGCGAAGGCATAAGAAAAAAGACGGGACAATTTTTAATGTAGAAGGCACTTCGCACGACATCTTATTTGAAGGTCGCAAAGCCAGACTTGTCATGGTCAATGATATAACGGAACGCCAACGGGTTGAAGAAGAGCGCGACAGGTTTTTCACGGTCTCGTTAGATATGCTCTGCATAGCCGGTTTTGACGGTTATTTCAAACGATTGAACCCAACTTGGAAAAAAACTCTGGGATTTACAAACGAAGAATTGATGTCAAAGCCCTTCATTGAATTTGTTCATCCTGAAGATCGGCAGCAAACCCTTGAACAGGCGAGTAATTTGTCTGATGGTCATAAAGTTTTGTCTTTTGAAAATCGCTATTTAAGCAAAAACGGATCGTATAGATGGTTATTATGGAGTGCGACCGCTTACCCGGAACAGCAATTAATTTTTGCCGTTGCGCATGATATTACCGAGAGAAAAAAAGCCGAAGAGGCATTGAGTAAGACCGAAGAACATTTACGGCAAACGCAAAAGATGGAGGCAATCGGGCGACTGGCTGGAGGCGTAGCTCACGATTTTAATAATTTGCTGACAGCCGTAATCGGCTATAGCGAGATGGCGCTAAAAAAAGCCGCCCTTGATAGTCCGATTCGCAACGATATTCTGGAAGTAAAGAAGGCGGGCGAGCGTGCTGCCAGTTTGACCAATCAATTGCTTGCCTTTGGACGCAAACAGATGCTGCAACCGAAGATATTGGATTTCAACTCTGTGGTTGAAAATATTGGTAAAATGTTGCGCCGCCTCATCGGAGAACATATTGATATTGCTGTCATACCTGAGGCAAAACTTGGATTGGTAAAGGCCGACCCCGGACAGATTGAACAAGTGATTGTCAATCTCGCCCTTAATGCCCGCGACGCGATGCCAAAGGGTGGTAAACTCACTCTGGAAACGGCCAATGTTCACCTTACAGATGAATACGCGTATAGCCATCTCGAAGTAACTCCCGGACAGTATGTCATGTTTGCTTTGACTGACACGGGCATTGGCATGGATATGAAAATCATGGCTAGGATCTTTGAACCTTTTTTTACGACGAAGGAATTGGGAAAAGGGACAGGGCTTGGCTTGGCAATGGTCTATGGCATTATCAAGCAGAGTGGCGGCCATGTTGCCATCTATAGTGAACAGGGAGTAGGTACAACCGTAAAGATTTATCTGCCTCGAATTGACGAAACACCATCGGTAGCTTCTCTGCAAAGCAACATGGCAGCGCCCCAAAAAAACCATGAGACCATCCTTTTGGTTGAAGATGAGGCGATTGTACGAGATTTAACGGCAAGGATTCTCCGCGATTTAGGTTATGAAGTTATTGTGGCATCAAATGGCAAAGAGGCTTTGGAAATCGCTGCTAACAATATAGAGAAGATTGAACTGGTAATTTCAGATATTGTCATGCCGCACATGGGGGGCAAAGAACTGGTAGAACAACTTATGCTGTTGAAACCACAGATTAAAAAGATATTTATGTCAGGCTACACCGAAAACTCAATTGTTCATCAAGGAGTAATAGACCCGACCATTGATTTTCTCCAGAAGCCTTTTTCCTATGAAGCGATTGCCACAAAAGTGCGAGAAGTTTTGGACAAGAAAAACGGAGACGAAGAGAAGGACACGCTTGTTTGATGCCAGACAAATCTGCCGGAATCCGCACACTCCATAAAACCAGTCTTCTATGCTCACTTTAGCATCTATAGAATCCAACTTTATTCGCGAAAGCTGAATGACTCTATATTGCCGATACACCAAAATGTGGATTTTGAATCTTTGATGGCATCCAATCCTGGGTGGATTTGGTATATTTGGAAATCCTAAATGTAGCGTTGACTGTTGAGTCTGCGGCTGACTGAAACCAAAACCCGCTTGCTTTCCAACGCAAGCTCAGCGAAAGACTTGCGCAGACTCGACAGTCTATTTTACCTTGCCTGCTCTTCATGAATCATTCAGAAGAACGATAGTTCGTTAGGGCAGATGTTGGAAAATCTCAGAGTCGAACTTGGTAGAATAATTGAATTGATTCATCATCACCTCTTGAACAAATTTTCCGTCCTGCGTCATCACTCTGCGAGTTGGAACGAGGGTATTTTGAATTACTCGAAATGGCGTATAAAAAAAAGAGATTCGATACTTAATTGGTGGCTGTCCTTGGCCAAGCGTGAGCGTGTATTCAAGATGCATAATGCGATAGGTCTTGCTGCTGATCCAATACGTCGTCTTTGAACTATCCGGCGAAGTCATCTCTAAAACATTACATTCTACGCCGACGACGGTTTCAGGTTTTTTCAACTCTAACGTAGAGCCATCTTCTTTGTAACGCATGAGCGAAGTGTAATCGTGTGTGAGTTGTGCCTGAAAAGCCGCTTCGGCTTCGGGACGCGGAGTAATGTATTGATCGTTTTGCGCAGACCAAACGGATGCGCCGTTATAAGCGATGATGTACTTAATAGGTTTCGCTGCGGCTTGCGCATTTTCAGGCGGCGTCAATTCCAGATCAACCCTGAGTAAATCTTGAGATGATTTCTCTCGTCTGGATTGGCGCAAAAGATATTTGCCAGTCATGTCACCTTGATCTGTTGCCAGTCTGATGGTTCCTTCTTCCTGAATATTGGCGCGCGCCGTTTGCAGGACAGAGCGCGTACCGTAAGCGATAATGACATACTCGGCAAGCGTTTCACCCGGCGTTAATTTCACTTCGGGTGCGGCTTCCACTTTCTTCTTATCTTTCTCTCCCTCTTTTGGTGAAGACAGCTTGCCGGTGTCTTTTGGTTTACTCTCTTTTTTCTCTTCCTTTTTCTGCTCTTTATCTTGAGAATGTGCTGACGAAAGATGTGGTGCAAGCATCAATAAGATTAAGATAGCCGCCAATGCTCTCATAGACACTGGCAATGATTTATTGCTCATGAATTTCCACAAAGTATTCGTTCCTCCGAAATCAACTGGTTGTTATAAAAGGCAGCCTATAGGCAAAATGAATTTTCACATTCAAGCTCAATAGTAGCAAGGGGCAAAGTCTTTTCGCTTCTTTATCTCAAAGAAACGCCAATAGGAATCTCTGCAACAATTCAGTGCAATTTCTCAACAACTTGAAAAGCCTACGGTAATGTCGTAACGTATTGCAAAAAGTTCGACACGAGATGAACGATATGAATTATAAAATCCTCTGTGACAATGCAGTTTCCATTTTTCAAGCAGGTAAAATTGATCAGATGGTTGATTTGACTTTTTTAGATCCGCCATTCAATCAGCAGAAAGACTATGCTTTGCACAATGATAATATGCCTGAAGAAGAGTACTGGCAGATGATGAAAACGATTTGCGGTTCAGTCTTCAATCTCACAAACAACGGCGGTGCCATCTATTTTATGCAGCGCGAAAAGAATGCAGAGCAGGTCTTGCGATGTTTGCGTGAAACAGGCTGGGTATTTCAAAATTTAATCATCTGGAAAAAGAAGACATCAGCGGTTCCGGTTCAAGGCAGATATGGCAAACAGTATCAGATGGTCGCTTATGCGACGAAAGGCGCAAAAGCGCGAGTCTTTAATCGTCTGCGAATCAATCCGCCTTTGCCAGCAAATTACAAGTACGAGAGAGAAGGCGGCATTTTCGTCACGGATGTTTGGGATGACATTCGAGAATTGACATCGGGCTATTTTGCGGGGCCCGAAGCCTTGCGTGATGAAAAAGGCGAACGTTTTCATAAACAACAAGCACCACTAGCATTGCTGCTGAGAATCATTTTGACTTCGACGAAAGTCGGCGACACTGTGCTTGACCCGTTTTCAGGAACAGGAACAACGGCTGTCGTTGCTCTGCAAACAAATCGTCAATCAGTCAGTATAGAAATTGACCCGAAAAACGCCGCTTGTATCAAAGAACGTATTGAAAACCTGCGCGAAGCCGATTCGATCCAATTGCTGTACAAAGAATATCTTTACACGGACAACCTAGTCGAAATCTGGGGGAGCGATTTCCAGAACTCTGAGCCTGCTAAACTCGCACGTATCGCAACTTTATTCGATAACCAATGAACTCAATTTACCACTTTTTCAAATCTCTCTCCGAAGAGAAACATCGTTTCAGAGAAATCAAAAAACTCGAAGACTTCCCTTTTGATGAAAGTTTGCTCTCTTGCAATAATGCTGGACAGTTTCCCGATTTGGCAATCAGACTCAACAAGGGAAACGAATTATTCACGGGAGGTGAATTGATAGAACTGAAAGACAGCGACAGCTATGGGGTCTCTTCATTCAATTCTACTATTCCTACAGGTAGAAAGAATATTGCGAAGATAATTAAAAGTGAAAACAGCATCATTAAAGACCAAATGGAAGCAGCAGGTAATGATATCTATAGTTTGCCAATGCGAGATGTATTTTACCTGATTAGAGGTAAGAAGAAGGGCAAAATCAAAGTTGTACTGATTCATGGCAGTTTCTTCGAGACTATCAATAGTAGCGAATTGATTAGCCAATCTTTTTCGCAAGTCTTAGAGGAGAGATTGAAGCATCTCGGAATCGATGTTGAACAAAATTTGAAGGATTTGCTCATTTCAATTTTTTCCGAGCAGGAGAGTTTCAGCAAAGTTAGGAATGTTGATAAAGCGACAGTAAAACTCAGATTCAGAGTAATGACAGAGGTAAAAGCGGAAGGCAATATTTTAAACTCCAGAAAGTATCCAGAAATTTTAGACGACACTCTGAATTTTATAACTCCATATCATTCGGAAGAGGATGAAAAGCTGGCTGTGCAAAAAATGTTTTTAGCCTGTGGTGAAAACGTAATGAAAAGCCTCAATATCTTCAAATTAAAACATCATTTCAACGGCTATTTCATAGTTTTTCAAATACCCCTGTGAAATTAAAACTTCAAAGGTTTATTCTCAGCTTTCTCGTTTTCGCCTCTCCTGATTCGACTCAATTTCTCCCCCTTCTACGGCTAGAAACATCAATCGTGAGTATCTTTCAAATTGGTCGCGGTTATCGCTGATGATCGAAGCATGGGTGACGGCTTGGAAGCGGATCCCGCCGCGCTTTACGCCGCGCGATTCGGTTCGCGAACGCTCCGGCCAAGCCCGCGAAAGCAGACTCCGTATGCGAGTAAAATCGCTGTCGAAAAAGGCATTTTTAGCGACTTGTCGAAGCGCATGAACGGCCTCCTGGAAATTTACCTCAACGCGAAAGGCAAGCGGCGAAACCAGATCTGAATAATCGAAACCATCTGCTTTGATGCGAAAACTTTTCTGCAAAGTCTCCGCATAAACATCGAGTAAGGTTTCGTCCGAACGAAACTCCGCAGTGTCGAGCACACCGCCTGTTTTTCTGTTTGAACTGCCCGCTTTTTCAGCGAAATTCACTTGTTTGTTTTTGAGCCAGCCTAAAACCATCAATCGGATTTCAGGCAGAGGCACAACGATCTCGCCGCCTGAATGCCGGATGTTGAGATTGTCACCGACGATGAGTATTTTGCGAGCCCGAATCAATTCCGTTTCAAGTCGCAAATCTTCATCAGGGACAACTATGCACCCGAGCCCGCAAGTGCGTATGAGAGCGGCAATCAATTCGGCTTCCTGACGATTTTGACAACGCGCTACGGGGATGCGTTTGTCGGCGGCGACGAAGGCTTGAGCTTCGCTTAATTCAATCTGCAAAGCAACCGCTAATCGAGCCTCTGTGTGCTGATCCCTGGTCGAGTGAGAGGGTTCGATGACCGCATTAAATGCGCGTTCATATTCTTCCAAAATCCTTTGCGTCGGCACGGTTTCGATTTTGGTTACAGGCAACAGCGCGCCGCAGTACATACATTTTGCGCGAGCGGCAGGCGTGCGCCTTGAACAAGCAGGGCAATTTGTCACGTCTGGATTCAATTTGACCTCGCATTTTTCTGATGAAATTTATGTGAATTCGCCGGCGATTATAACATAGAAGCCAGGAGTCAGAAGTCAGAAGTCAGAAGAAAAATGACCAGAATAGATTCTGGCTTCTGACTTCTGACTTCTGACTCCTGTTTGTGTTACGATTCATTCGCATGGAATTTCGCAGATTCTTTTCAAGTAAAAACATCGTCATTTTCATTGTCACCCTCGCGTTACTTATCTTAACCGCAGGCTATTTCATCTCTCGCAGACCCCAGCGCATGCCTATCGTCAAATACGCGCCTGCCAATGCGCTGGTTTATATAGAAATCAACAGCCTCACGGATGTGTTGGACGGAATTACCAACACCAATGCCTGGAATGAAATCGCTCCTGTCCTGGGTTTATCGGGTCAGTTGAAACAGCTAGGCTCAGGCATCGGTTTGATGAGCAACACAGGGTTTGGTCCTGATGAAGTTGTCATTGCCGGGCGCGCTCAATATGCCGTAGTTGTCACAGGGATTGACGCGGGAACGGGGGGCAACGACGAAGCTGTTACCTTGAACGTGAAACCGCGATTCGCATTGATTGTTGAAACCCATGCGAGCACCGAAAAAGCTGCAAAGCTAGCGGCTGAACGCGCTTCCATCATCGCCAAAAGAATCTTCGGAGAGTCTACAATAGAAGAATCATCAAATTATGAAGGCACGCGATTAATGACTTTTCGTCCGGACCAGCCAGACCGCCAACTCGTTGCCGCTTCGTCTGGCAGCATTGTCTTGATAGCCAATCACGAATCGGCTATGAAGGTTTGTCTGGACGCAATCAACCAGCGAACGGTTACGCTGGCAGAAGATGAGATGCTGATACAGAAACGGGGCGAAGTTGAAAACGATTCTGCGATATTCGCCTATGTCACAAAATCAGGAATTGAAAAACTGGCGCAGTTCGGGCCTACGATTTTCGCCACGCGCTTTACCAACAATCCTGACGCGCTTTCGGCAATTGCCAATCTGTTCGGGCATATCTCGCAACAGACAGCCAACGCGATGTTTTACAGCTTGCAATTTGAGGATGGCGGAGTGACAGAAAATTACCTGACGGCATTGCGTCCGCAAATTGCCGCAGGCCTAAAAGAAGCGACGAAACCGGCTACAGAAGCCAGTTTCGCGTCTCTGCAACTGATCCCAAAAGACGCGGAAGACGGTACGATCCTGAACATCGAAATGGTTGGAGCTTTGCCTGAAACCTTACTCAAACAACTTTCACCAAGCCTGGACCTTGTAGCAGGGCTTGCGCTTAGAGAGTTTGTTATCAACTTTCGCAAGCAGTTGGCGTTGGAATCCTCTGACACACTCGCTGCCGCCATCGGTAACGAAATCGCACTCGTCAAGCTAGATAAATCCGAGCCTGTCGTGATGCTCATTCAAGTGAAAGAACGCATACAAATCCTCGCGGCGATGAACCGTTATTTGTCGAAAGATAATGCCAGCGTTTCAACCGATAGCTATCGCGACGTAGAGCTTCACATCTCTTCCAACGAAGATGGTCGCGCCGCCGCCTTCGTTGCTGATTTCCTGGTGCTAGGTACTGGCAATCAGATTAAGAAAATCATAGACACAAAAGTAGGCAAAGACTCAGCGGCTCATGACTTGCGGGTTACGAAAGCCTTGGCAAATCGCCCGCCAAACGTTTCGGTAATATCTTATGAAGCGGACGCGAAAAAAGCTGGCGAGATGATGTTGGCGATCTCAAGACTTACGCGTGTGACCGATGGTTCGCGGGAATTGCTTGAGAAAGAGCCTATGCAAAAGGCGCTGTCGGGTTTACCTTATTCAACAAGTTTTACGAGTTTTCGCGATTCAGGCGTGTTCACGCAAACGCGCTCAGCGGTCGGCATATTTAAACGCATCAGCGATTTGATGAGCCCGGATGGCAAGTAGTGGCAAGCCCTTTGAAAGTAACCGTAGTAGCCACATTGCCTGCAATTGCAAGCGAGAGGAAGATTAGCGCGGAAGGCAGAGGGGTTGAAAGTGGATGCTTCTGAAAAAGGGGAAAGCTTGGTCAATCAACCTTCTGCCTTCATGCTTCCATCATCGCCTTTCATTTTAACGCGTTGTCGCCAGATTCCGGTTCCGGCTTTCCGTTGGCGACGGCGAAGGATGCGGAGTTTGCGCCGTTCGCGCACTTCTATGCGGTCGCGCACTTTGCCATAGAACTTCACGAAGTAATCGTACATTGACCAGAGCGCGAAAACGACGACGATCCAAAGCATCGCGCGACCCGCTGTGAAAAAAAGTACGCGCAAGCCATCATAGGTTATCGTCCATTCGCTGAAGAAGGTGGTAATCGTTTGTCCTGCTTCTTTGAATGACGAAAAAGCGACTTCCGGGTTTACATTGGGCGGTGGTTGTAGCCCGTAAGGACCGCCCGATGTCGCGCCTAAAATTAAAAGCGTGATGGCGATGACTTGCGAAAGCATTTTGAATTTTGCTTTCTTTGAAGCTGAAATCGCGAAACCTTCTGAGGCGGCAATGGAGCGCAAACCGGAAACGGCGAACTCGCGCCCGATGATGATGACGATAGCCCAGGCGGGAGCTAAACGATTTTCAAGCAATGAGACCAGTGCGGCTGAGATTAAAAGCTTGTCGGCAATCGGGTCTAGCAACGTGCCTAGTGTTGACACTTGCCCGCGTTTTCGTGCAAGGTACCCGTCCAACCAGTCAGTAATTGATGCGCCAATGAATAGAGTCAGACCGAGTGCGACTTGTGACACCCCGATCCAGTCGCTAGCGATGTTGGTTAACAGCACGACAACCAGTAGCGGAACGATGAAGATGCGTAAAAGAGTAAGCGAGTTCGGAAGATTCAAAACTTCATATTCCTAAGATAAGGTTTTGGGCACGGTCTATAATAATTGTGAGCCTTAGAATCCGATTGCGTCTATTTTTTGTTTGTACCAGTCATGAATATATTTTTGCATTCAGTCATTGTCAAGCTGTGCCAATTTTTGAAATGACGATGGCTGATTGAGAGACGGGTTGCAAAGCACTTCGTTCAGCTTTCCGTCAGGCTGATTTCTGAAGAATCGTTTTTCTGGTTTTCGCATCTAAAGCGGCTGTCGGATTGGGTCAAGAGATTGCGGGTTTCAGTATCTGAGTTGAGCAAATCAATTTCAAATTTTGGATTTCAGTATTTAATTTTCAGCGACAAGGTGTTTTTACGCAGATGACAAAGCTGATTCAAAGCCTAAAAGAAAATAAGCGCGGCGTTCTCCTGACGCTTTCCGTGTTCGCTGTTCTTTTCCTGGCAGCTATCCTTTTTTATGTTGTGAAAACCAACAATCGCATAGCAGGCGAGCGCGAGCAATTGGCTACAACGACGCGAGTCGAGGTTCAAGAAACAGCACTTCGCGCTCCTGCAACCGACGGATTCACGGCTTTCTTAAATTCGTCGGATGTACGCGCCACCGCTCGTTTATCAACCTTTCGTTATCTGGCGACATCTGGTGGACTCATCGCGTTAGGTGAAAACGGCAGTCTCAAACGCCGCTACACGACACTTGATGGGTTGACGGATAACGATTTGACTTCGCTCGCTGTTTTTAACAATAAATTATTCATAGGCACAGCCACTTCAGGGATGATGAGCTTTGATGGGAATTCGTTTACGGGCTATCGCTTTGTGAAACCGAAAGCGACAAGAGTGAGCGCGATGCTTGCAACAGAGAGCGAATTGTTGATCGGCACGCTCGATGGCGGTCTGTTTGAATACGATGGAGCGAAGTTTGTGCGTCGCTTGAATTCGGCTACAGGAGCTGATTTCAGCCGTGTGACCGCTTTGCATGCCAACGATTCGCGCATCTACATAGGCACGCAAGACAAAGGGCTTTTCGTCTGGCGCGAGGCGCACATCGAACACTTTGGCGTGAGCGAAGGCTTGCCGTCGCCTCGCGTCACAGGTCTTGCCGTTATGCCAACTGATGACTCAATCGCTATTGCAACAGATTTTGGTGTAGTTTCGCTGAATGATTCAAATGAAATCAAAGAGCTTTCCAAACAGCCGAACATCACTTCGCTTGCAGCAAGCGGCGGACGATTATGGGCGGGACTGTTCAGCGGCGGCATAGTTCAAATCGGTAGCCAAAGCACGAGCGCGGAGATCAACCAATCAAAAGACACCGGATACGGGACGCAAGACTCTACCGTTTTGAAAACGGTTCCGACCCAGGTTTATGCGGGTGATGGAAAACTTTTCGCACTCACGCAAGAAGGCGCGTATGAGCGCGACGAACAAGCGAAAAGTTTGGCATTTGAAAATGTGTCAGGCTCAATTGGCAGTGACAAGGTTTTAACAAGTGCCCACATTACCACCCTTGCTTTAGATGATTCGGCGAATTTGTGGATAGGCTATTTCGATAGAGGCATTGACATCATCGCGCCGGAAACTAGAGAGCGCTTGTCGCACGTAGAAGATGACCGCGTACGCGAAGTCAATTTCATTGCAATCAATAAAAATGATGACCGCGCTTTCATTGCAACATCGAGAGGCTTGGTGCAAATGGATAGTCGTTACCAGCAAACCGTGTTGACGCGCGAGCAAGGCGGTTTGATTGACAACGCCATCGCGCACATCTCTTTTGCCAACGATTTATCATCAGGCGTAAGGAGCGCTAGCCGAGTTGTGCTGGCGACAGCAGGAGGCTTGACGGATATTTCAAACAATCGCCCACGTTCGCTGACGGCATTTCACGGGCTTTCGAGCAATCACCTGTACACTTCTGCAAGTATAGGCTCCCGGTTATTTGCAGGGAGTCTCGCGGGACTTGTCGAGTTAGAAGGCTTGCGCGTCGTTCGTATTTATAAAACTTCGAACTCGAAATTGTCTCACGATTGGGTGACGGCTTTAACCGAAGCGGACGGTACTTTGTACATAGGCACGAACGGTGGCGGCGTTGACGCGCTGTTGCCAACCGGCGAGTGGGTGAATTTTGCTGACGAAATGGGCAAATTTGAAGTGAATCCCAACGCCATGCATTTTGATGGTGAAAAACTTTACGTTGGCACTAGCGATAGAGGCGTTTTAGTTTATAATACGCGCGAACGAAGATGGACGCGCATCAGCGCAGGTCTCACCTCTCAGAATGTAACCGCAATAACATCTGACGAACGCTTCATCTACGTCGGCACATTAAACGGATTGACGCGAATTGAAAAAAGGGTGATTGGATAGAGTGATTATAGTGAGTTAGCTGCGTTGAAGGGAATCAGTCATTTCCTAAAACGCTCGTGATAAAGTGCAAATGAAAAGAGTTAATTGCCCGTTTCATCGGGCTTCCCGAAGGGCAAATAGACCAGCCGTTTGACGGCTGGGGCACGGGGGAACAAAAAATCATTAGCCCGTTTCAACGGGCTTTGAGCAATAAGAAGAGAAGCACGTTAAAACGCGCTGCGGAGAATTGGCAATAGGTTTTTCTTGATATTTACTAGCCGTTAACGGCTAGCCTACTTGCCTTCGGTTACCCGTTAAAACGGGCAGATAGCGCGAAAGAATCATGAAATGAAATAAACGAGTGATTTATGAAACGAATTGATCAGATAAAGATTTGCACAATAGCTTGCAAGAGTGCGGTTTTACTTTTGCTGCTGTTAATCTCAACGACTGCACAAGCGCAGTCCGGTGTGTTGATTCCAACAAGCACGGAAAAGCCTGACCCGGCGATTCTCACGCTTGAAGAGATGTCCGTGAACATCACCATTGATAATCAATTTGCCCGCGTCAAAGTCGTGCAGATCTTCGGCAATAAAACAGACCGCGCGCAGGAGGGCAAATACATTTTCCTGATTCCGACGACCGCTTCGATCTCCGATTTCGCGTTGTGGGATGGCGATGTGCGAATCCCAGGTGTGATTTTAGAAGCCCGTCGCGCCGATGAAATTTACAAAGACCTTGCCTTGCAAGCCATTGATCCAGGCATCGTCAAACAATCTGACGAAGATGAATCCAACACTGCGTTCACGGTAAATGTTGCGCCGATTCCCGCTTACGGAACCAAGCGTTTGGAGCTTGAATACACGGAACTCCTGCGGGTTGAAAACCTCGAATCCTATTATTCTTTTCCGTTTAAGCCTAACGAATATGGCACACAAACCGTAGGTCGTCTTTCCATCGCTTTGCAAATTGCCAGCAAGTTCGCAATGACCGATTTGAACTTTAAGAGCAAAACATACTCGCTCAATTTCTCGACCAACAATGCAAATGCGAAAGCTGGAAGCTACGAAGCGTCAAACGTATCGCTCAATGAAGATTTTGCTTTCAGCTATGGGTTGACCATTCCTCGAACCGCATTCGAGTTTCTCGCTTATCGAGCCCCTGAACGAATCACTGCC
>JANMSG010000676.1:0-5232 GCA_031389065.1 Acidobacteriota bacterium
CTGGATTGCGGCGCGGCGGGCGGCGAAGGTTGATCCGCTGGTGGCGCTGCGCCACGAATGAGGAGCGAAGTTAATTTCTAATTAGAGTTGTTGCAAAGTCTGTCAAATGGCTTGTATGGATGACCCTCTGTGGTCATCCCCTGTTTGAAGCGCATATTCTTTGATTCTTACTCGTACCTATCCATGAGGGGCGACCACCTCGCCCGTAGCGCTCTGCTGAAATTTCACCTGATTCCGAATTTGCACCAGCCTCTACGTTGGCCAAGATCTCGTCATCTCGCAGATCGCGTGTCATTGCTGCTATGAGTTGGGGCGGGTCTGTTCACGCAGAGCCTGCAAAAGTTGCCGCAGGTAGAAACCGGCTTCGTCGTGAGCGGCTGGCAAGGTCCTCCGAAAAGGCTGTAGACATTCTACAGGCATTGATGTAGAATGTCTACAGCCTGAATATTGTTGTGAAAGGAGACGGCCATGAAACGTCGCTATCAAAACCGCATTGAGTTGCTGCAAGGGACGCTCGATCTGCTGATTCTACAGACCCTGCAATGGGGCGCGCAGCATGGCTACGGCATCAGTCAAGCCATCCGGGTCAACTCCGGCGAGGTGCTACAGGTAGATACCGGCTCGCTCTATCCGGCGCTGCACCGGCTGGAACGACAGAAATGGATCAGCTCGGAGTGGACCGTCTCTGACAATAATCAGCGGGTCAAGGCCTATCGCCTGACCGCCGCTGGAAAAAAGCATTTGATCGCAGAACGTTCCAACTGGGAGAGGCTGTCAGAGGCGATGGCGGGCATCCTGAATCCGGCAGAATAAGGAGAATGAAGCATGAAATGGTGGCGGCGCAAACAACGCGAGGAAGAGCTTGAAGCCGAAGTTCAGAGCCATCTCGAAATGGCGAGTCGCGACCGTATGGAGCGTGGCGAGACGGCGGAGCAGGCTAAAGCATCGGCCCGTCGAGAATTCGGCAATGTCGGTTTAGTCAAGGAGGTAACGCGCGAGATGTGGGGCTGGACTTGGCTCGAACGCTTGCTTCAAGACCTGCGTTTTGGCGTACGAATGTTGCGCAAGAATCCGGGCTTTTCGTTTGTGGCGATACTGACGCTGGCGTTGGGCATTGGCGCCAACACGGCGATTTTCAGTGTGGTCAATGCCGTGTTGTTGCGCCCGCTGCCTTATCCCGAACCTGACCAACTGGTGCAGTTGTTGCGCGCAGACCGGTCGGGCAGCCCCAGTAGCGTCATTGGCAGCGCCACGTTCGTTGAGGTCAAAGCCCAGAGCCAGTCGCTGGCGCGCATCGCCGCCTACGAGGGCGGCGACATGACCCTCACCGGGGCCGGATCGGCGGAACGAGTCGTGGCTGGCGCAGTGACGGCGGATTTCTTTCCACTGCTCGGCGTCCAGCCGGCGTTAGGACGCAACTTCACCCAGGAAGAGGACACGCCCAATGGCCCGCGCGCGGCCATTCTCGGACACGGCCTCTGGCAGAGCCGATTTGGCGGCGACGCGGACGTGCTGGGCCGGACGATCACGTTGAACGAACAAAGTTACACCGTCGTGGGCATTCTTCCGGCGCGCTTTCAATATCCCGAAGGTTTTGAACTTTGGACTCCGCTGGCGCTTAGTGAAACGGCTACAGAGTCCCTTCGGTCGGTTCAGCGTCCGAACGAAGGAATGGGCATGAGGCTTCTGAAAGCCATTGCTCGATTGAAACCCGGCGTGACGCTTCAACAGGCGCAAGCCGAGTTGCAAACAATTGCGCAGCGCATTCAGCCAGTAGGACCAACCGCGACTCCGGGCGGCAATCCCCGGCCGCGCGGCGAGGGCGGTGAGGGCGGCGGGCGCGGCGATAGTGTCTTGACGCTGATCGGCCTGCACGAGCAGATCGTCGGCGATGTGAGGGGAGCGTTGCTTGTGCTGCTGGGCGCGGTCGCGCTGGTCCTGCTCATCGCCTGCGCGAACGTCGCCAACCTCCTGCTCGCAAGGGCGGCTGCGCGGCAGCGAGAGATGGCCGTCCGCGCTGCGCTCGGAGCCGGACGGCTGCGGGTTGCCCGTCAGTTGCTCACGGAAAGCGTGCTGCTTTCCCTGACCGGCGGCGGTTTGGGTTTAATGATGGCGTTCTGGGGCGTCTGGGCGCTTGGGCAATGGAGCGGCGCGAGCTTGCCGGCGATGCACGGGATTGGCATCGATGCGTGGGTGCTGGCGTTCACGCTCGGCGTGTCGGTGATCACCGGATTGGCGTTCGGACTCGCGCCGGCGGTTCAAGCATGGCGCACAGATGTCAACGCCGCGCTCAAAGAGGAGGGCCGCGGCGACACTGGCGGACATCGCAAATGGCTCCGACATTTCCTGGTCGTGTCGCAAGTGGCGCTGGCACTGGTGCTGCTCATTGGCGCAGGGCTGTTGATCAAGAGCTTTTCGCGGCTGATGGAGGTCAATCCCGGCTTCCGGACCGATGACGTGTTGACGTTCCAAGTAACTCTGACGGAGGGGAAATCCTCGCCTCAGAAAGTCAACTTTGTCGAGCAAATCGTCGAGCGGTTGAAGGCGCTGCCCGGTGTGCAGGCCGCGGCCGCCACGGATTCCCTGCCGCTCACTCCCTTTGAGCGAATTACGCCAGCGGAAATCGAGGGCCGGCCACCAATCGACTTGAGCAAGCTGAAGCCGGGCGAGGTGAGGCCGGTTTCGAGGCCGACGGTCACCCTCGATTACTTCAACGCGATGGGTATTCCGGTGAAAAACGGACGGGCGTTCACTTCGCAGGACGCGCGCCCCGCTGCGGGAGTGGTAATCGTCAACGAGGCGTTTGAGAAACATCACTTCCCCGGCGAAAGCGCGGTCGGCAAACGAATCAGCCTGATGGCGGGTCGTGCGGAGGTGCGCTGGCAGACGGTCGTGGGGGTCGTCAGCGATGTGCGGCAGAGCGGATTGGCGGGAGACGTCATGCTGGAGGTGTATAACCCAGTGCCCGAAGACATGGGAGAAGCGTTGAGCTTCGTCATCCGCGTCACCGGCGAGCCGGCCGGTCTGATCTCTGCCGTGCGGGGAGTGGTGGCGGAGGTGGAACCGAACCAGGCGATCCACAACGCGATGACGATGGAACAACGGCTGGCGAACACCACAACCTCGCAGCGACTGAACACGGCCTTGCTGGGCAGCTTTGCGGGAGTGGCGCTGCTGCTCGCCGTCGTGGGCATCTACGGCGTGATGTCGTATGCGGTGACGCAACGCCGGCGCGAGATCGGCGTACGGATGGCACTGGGGGCGCAAAGGGGCGACGTGTTGCGTCTGGTTATTGGAGAGGGGATGAAGTTGGTGATCGTCGGTGCCTTGCTTGGATTGGGCGGAGCGTTGGCGTTGACGCGATTGTTGAAGACCTTGTTGTTCGGCGTGAGCGCAACCGATCCGATGACGTTTATTGTAATCGCGGCGTTGCTGATGCTGGTGGCACTGCTGGCTTGTTATTTGCCAGCGCGACGCGCGACAAAAGTTGAGCCGCTGGTGGCGCTCCGGCACGAGTAGAACCGGAGTGGAACAACACCATCAGCTGGCTGAAATTTAGCAGAAAGGAGCGTGAAGCATGAAATTATTCCGACGCCAACAACGCGAAGAAGAACTCGAAGCAGAAATCCAGAGCCATCTCGACCAAGCTATCCGCGACCGCATTGAACGCGGCGAGACACGGGAACAAGCGCGTATCAATGCACTGCGCGAATTCGGCAATGTGGGTTTAGTCAAAGAGGTGACGCGCGAGATGTGGGGCTCGACATCGCTCGAACGATTGGGGCAGGACTTGCGATTTGGCCTACGGATGCTGTGGAAAAATAAAGGCTTTACCGCCGTAGCTGTGCTTTCGCTGGCGCTGGGTATTGGGGCGAACACAGCGATCTTCAGCCTGATCAATATGGCGTTGCTCAAGACGCTACCGGTCAAGGATCCGCGGCAACTCGTGCTCTTCACCGTGGCCGGGCCGGATGGCGTAGGCAACCGATTCAACTTTCCGTTGATTGAGCAGTTCGGACAAAACAATCACTCTTTTACCGGCATCATCGCCACCAGCATCACGGCCCGCTGGCGGATGTCGGAGCCGGGTGGAGAGGTCGAGGCGGTACAGGCCACACGCGTTTCCGGTAATTACTTTTCGGTGCTGGGCGTGGGCGTTGCCGCCGGGCGGACGCTACTGGAAGACGACGACAAGGCCTCAGGCCCGCAGCCAGTCGCGGTCATTAGCTATAACTTCTGGAAGCGCCGCTTCAGCCTGGAACCGGGCGTGGTGGGCAAGAAGATCATGCTCGACGATTATCCCTTCACCATCGTCGGCGTCGCGCCCGCAGGCTTCTTCGGCTTCGAGGTAGGCGACAACCCGGATGTCTGGCTTCCACTGCGGATGACCCCGTTATTGCCCTCCGGCAACCAGATTCTGACGATACGCCAGGCTTGGGTGCTGCACGTGATGGCGCGGCTCAAACCTGGCGTGACGACTGAGCAAGCGCGCGCCGAGATGGACGCGATCTTAAAGCGGCACCTCAGCGAGATCACGCCCGACCGCGCCGCCAGCTTTACGCCGACGCAACGGCGCAACTATTTCGAGCGTTCGATCCGATTGGAGTCAGGGGCGACAGGCTTCACACCGTTGCGTCGCACGATCACACAGCCACTGCTCATCCTGATGACCATTGTCGGTTTGGTATTGCTTATCGCCTGCGCCAACGTCGCCAATCTGCTGCTGGCGCGGGCCTCAGCACGGCGCAAGGAATTGGCCGTGCGGCTGGCACTGGGCGCGGGGCGTTTCAGGCTGATCCGCCAACTGCTGACCGAGAGTGTGTTGCTCGCGGCTTTGAGCGGCGCGTTGGGGCTGCTCTTCGCGCGCTGGGGAGCGCACCTGTTGCTGACTTATCTGCCGCGTCAATCCTCGGTTGCCTTAGACATTGCGTTTGACGCGCAGGTGATCGGCTTTACGCTGGCGGTCTCGCTGCTAGCGGGACTGCTGTTTGGCGTGGTGCCCGCGTTGCGCGCGACGCGGCTCAATCTGACCTCCGCGTTGAAAGACGCCACGGGCGGGAGCGCGGGAAGGTCGCGGCTGATCCTGCACAAAGGGCTGGTTGTGGCGCAGGTCGCGCTCTCGCTTTGCCTGCTGGTTGGCACGGGGCTGTTCGTCCGCAGTCTGCAAAATCTGAAAAATCTGGATGCCGGGTTCGACCGCGAAAATGTCGTGCTCTTCGAACTCGATTCAAT
>JANMSG010000774.1:0-8432 GCA_031389065.1 Acidobacteriota bacterium
GATTGAAGATCGTTGTTTACATCGTTGCGCGCAATTGTCGAAAGGCTCTGTAAAACGGGGCGCATTGCAATGCGCCTACCACGGTTGGGTTTATAATGGTGAAGGTTCAGTCATTACGTTCCCAGCGAAGGTAAACGCAAACTTGAAGGCGAAGTCAAACCATCACACCGTCGCGCCAGAACTTTTCAGGTCTGTGAAAGCGACGACTATATTTATGCGCGATTTGCACCGTCAAAGCATGAGGAGATAAAGCCGTTTCGCATTCCATTCTATCAAGCGAAGGGGTGGGCCTCGATTCGCTTGAAAAATCTCTTTCACAACAATGTGACGAATTGCGCGGAAAATTTCGTTGACATTCCGCACACGGCATTCGTTCATACGAAAATTTTTCGCCGAAGCAAGAATGAAAAACTGACAGCGACAGTGCAAAGAAAAGACGGCTCTGTGATTGTAAACTACAAAGGCGAATGCGCCAATTTAGGCATCTTCTCGTGGTTTTTGAATCGGCAAGGAAAAGAGATTCAGCACTCAGACTCTTTTTTCATGCCGAACGTGACCCGTGTGGATTATGTATTTGGCGAAAATCGCCATTTCATCATTACTTCGCAATCCATTCCTTTGAGTGAGGAAGAGACGCTCGTTTACACAGACCTGACTTACAATTATGGAGTGTGGAATTGGTTGGCGCGACCTGTCATTGGTTGGCAAGCGCAAGCAATTATAGATCAGGACATAGAGATTCTAGGCAATCAAATGAAAACCATAAAAAAATTCGGCAGCCATTTTTCAAACACGGAAGCCGACGTGATTCATATCTTGATTGAATCCATCCGCGAGGCATTGACCAAAGACGAAGACCCGCGCTTGTTGCCTGAGAAAAATCACGAAATAGAATTCTGGGTGTGAGGCCATTCATCTGCTTTTGATGATGCCACAACTACAAGATATGGAAAAACATTTCACTCAACCACAATATGTAGAATACCAACAACGCTCTGTCTGCGAAAATTCTAAAAGTACCAGTTCGCGCATATTTCAATCGCTTATCGGTTGCAATAATCCAATGTTGACTAAAGTTTGTATGCCGATTTAACCGCAGTAGGTTGCGGGAGGAAATTAAGTGTTGACACCTGTTGTGGCGGGTGGTAGAAATGTCTTCGTTGGAAGCAGTGTCGCTTTGGTATTTGATTCGTTCTGAAGGAAGCGCCCAGGTTGAACTAAACAACACCGTTTGATTCAACCTTCTTCGAACGCATATCAATACGCCTCCCCCAAGCACCGCCCCTTTTTGTTCTAACAAAATTCTCAAAGTGCTTTCTTTTACTTAACGCCCCTACAACCTGATTCATACCAGAGTTGGTTTTAGATTTTTACCTAAAATCTGAAAACTACGCCCTAAGGGAACCTTTATGTTAGAGAATTTGTTTGGAAAGAAGACCAGAAGCGTTGTGGGATTGGACATCGGCTCAAGCGCACTCAAGGCAGTCGAGTTGAAACCTGCACGTGGCGGATTTGAGCTAACCCATCTGGGCTATCAAAATCTGCAATCCGATACCATTGTTGATGGACACATAATTGACCTCAATCACGTCGCCGACACAATCAACCGTATATGGACAGACCAGGGAATCAAGACCAATCAGGTGGCGACTTCGCTTTCCGGTCACGCAGTCATCGTTAAAAAAATAACCATGCCAACGATGCCCGATGAAGAACTCGACGAGCAGATTCATTGGGAAGCCGAACAATATATTCCCTTCGACATCAACGATGTAAATCTTTATCACGAAGTGTTAGGTCGCGATCCTTCGGGTCAAAGCATGGATGTTTTGCTGGTTGCTTGTAAGCGCGACAAGATCGCGCAATTCACGCAGGTCATTTCGCAGGCGGGCAAACAGGCAGTCATTGTTGACGTTGATGCCTTCGCTTTGCAAAACGCTTATGAAGTCAATTACAACCCACCGCCGACCCTGACGGTCGCCTTGCTCGACATTGGTGCCTCGGTTATGACCATGAACATTGTGCGCGGTGCGACTTCTATCTTCACGCGTGACATCTCGGCAGGCGGCAATCAATACACAGACCTGCTGCAAAAAGAGCTCGATCTGACCTTCGATCAGGCGGAAGCCTTGAAACGTGGCGCTGAATTCAATATGGATCGCACGATGCAAGATGCGATGCCAGCGATTGATTCGGTGTCCGAGATGTTGGCTCTTGAGATTTCCCGCACCCTCGATTTTTTCCGCGCAACGGCCGTTGACTCGCCAAACATTGACAGAATGCTGATCGCTGGTGGTTCGTCGAAAGTTGTCAATCTGACGACTTATCTTTCAGAAAAATTCCAGATGCCCGTCGAACGATTCGACGCGTTTCGCTCGATTCGTTTCGATCCTAAAAAGATTGACGAAGAGTATTTGAAAGAGCTTTCACCGAACATGGCGATTGCTGTAGGGCTTGCAATTCGCGTAGCGGAGGTGGCGAAATGATTAGAGTAAACCTTCTTGAGGGCACTGCCGAACAGCGTGTGTCTGTGCAAAAAACGAAAGTTGCCGCAAAACGCGGTCAACAAATTTTCATGCTTTTGAGCGCCTTGGCAATCGCCGTGATCGCGCTGGGCGTTGATGCGCTGTGGACGAGCAGAGCACACACTGCCGCGCAAGCCGATTTTGAACGCGAGCAAGAGCAGGAGATACTCCTGAAGGCGGATATCAAACGCAAAGAAGATCTTGAAAATGAATTGAAACAGCTTGAAGAGCGCATCAAGTTAATCAAACAATTGCGTGCCGAGCAAAAAGGTCCTGTGGCGTTTCTTTCGGCAATCAACGAACGTATGCCTGGCGGGCAAGCCGATTTCAAACTGATATCGGTTACCCAAAAAGGAACGCGGCTACAGATCATCGGGATGTCAGCGAATCAGCAAGTAGTTGCAGATTTCGCCCGACAGTTGGAATTTTCAAACGGTTTGTTTACTAATGTGCTGCCCTCGATTGAAGGCAGCGAAGTCAAACTCGACGACCCAGACAAGAAGGCTGAGGACGAAGCGACGATTCGTCTATTCAAGTTCACGATTGATTGCGACTATAACAAACCGCGAGCCGAAGGCGATCCCCCAGCGGCAGATAAGCCTGCAAGCACACAAGGAAAGTAAAGGAGAATTATTATGGCAGCAGCAATGGCAAGTATTTCAAAAACAGAAGAAGGCGGCAACTTCTTCAGCCGTATGGCCTGGTATTATCAAATGGCAATTCTCCTGGTGCTGGTAGTCATTTTGATATACGCGGCAGACGCGATGCTCTTTAGCAATACGCGCGTTGAAACCGCAAAGATTGAATCGCAATCTCAGGCTCTTAAAGCCAAGAACGCGCAAGCCAGCATCATCCGTCAGAATCTGGCGGCAGCAGAAGAGACGCTTCGCAAAAAGCAAGAAGAGATGGATGGATTGCGCGATTTGTTGCCGGATCAAGTAGAGATCACGCGCGTATTTGACAATATCAAAGACCTGATGAAAGCGCAGAAACTGGAGTTGAAAAAGTTCTTTCCGTTGAAAACAACCCCATCTGATATTTACACAGCGCAACCGATTCAAGTTGAAGTCACAGGCTCTTACGACAATGTCGGATTGTTCCTCTCTCAACTTGGTTTCTACAAACGCATCGTCAGCGTCACGGATTTAGATATCAAACAGGCTGAAGATAATGCACAGTATGCAGGTCGCTCGGTCAACGGCTCTTTTGTCGTCACAGCGTTTTACATAACGCCCGAGAACCTTGCGAAACTAACTAGCAAGCCAGCGCCCGCCGCACCAGCACCAGGTGCGCCGCCGCCAGCGGCCAATCAGCCCAAATAGTTCAGGCAGTAAACAAACGGAGTAGTGTCATGAAAAAAAGATCGCTTAAAGTAAATTCGGTGGCTATCGCAAACCCCACAGAGATGAATCACAAGATTCGATTTACGATTGTAACCTTACTCTCTCTGTTAGCTCTGTCTTTGTTTGCGACAAAGGCTTTCGGGCAAACCAGTTCCAATCAGCAATTCGTGAATGCTCAACAAGGCACCCCGAACAAAGAGTATCTGGGACCTTCAGGGGATTCGATAAAATCGTATCGTCCGGCTGGTCGGGATCCTTTCAAAAAAGTTCTCAAACCTAAAGTAAGTCCTACAACCAAAGGCGGCGTACCTGTAGCGCCAAAACCTTTAGGCTTTCCAGTGCTTGAAGAACGTCGCGCCAAGTTTAGAGCCATGGTCGAGGACTACGGCGACAGAGGGTTGGCCGAGCCGAATCCTGTTATGCAGTATCTGGTTAGCGAACTTGAAATTACAGGCATTTTTCGCGACGACAACGGCTATGGCGCCTTCGTTCGGGCCGCTCCGACAGGAACGACTTTCTTCATCAGACGCGGCGCCAGGTGTTATAACGGAGAGGTGTTGCGAATCGAAAGCGACACGTCTAATTCCGGGTCGAAGGTCACCTTCCGTCAGGAATCATTCGTTGAAGTAAACGGAAAACAGATAAAGCAAGAAAATATTGTGTCGAAACAGCCGGCATCTGGGGCAAAGACGCAATAAAAAATAACAAGCATTGAAAACTGAATTAAGTGGTCAGTTCATCTGCTTTTAAACTAACAAGGAAAGATAAATTTGAAGCGGATATGCGAGGTGGCAGCTCCTTCAATCCCGCATCCTCTTCAGCTTCAACTAAGAGAGGGTAAATAAATGGTTATGATAGCCAGGAGATTCATTGCATCTTTGATGTTGCTCATGCTTGTGAGCAATATTTTGGTCTATGCTTCGTCAAGCTCTGAAAATGGCGTGAAGAATACCGGCCAAGCTTTTACGTTAATCTCACTCAAGCATGAAAGCGCAGGCGCGACGACGCGAATTTTGATCGAGTCCAATGCGCCCCCTCTCTACACGATTTCCAGACCGACAGAGAAATTACTGGTCATTGATTTGCCTGGCGGCGAAAGCGCACAACTGACGCCCTTATACACGGTGAAAAGTTCTGCTGTTGATTCCATAGCCGTTCGCAAATCTCACGTCGGTAGTGCGTCAACAACAAACCCCTCGCGCTTTGTGGGCAGCAGCATAGAAATCGCTTTGCAAGACAATGTGCGCGACAGATCCAAACTCAACGGCAACACACTGATTATAGAGCTAGTCTCTGACAAAGCGGCTTCGGCAGTTCAATCATCTCTCAAGCCCGGAGTTTATGTTGAGCCTGTGACTGTACAGGGAAGTTCAAATGTTGAGCCTACTGCGGTGAAAGCGAAAGCCGATCGCAAAGCAGCAGCTGCAACAATCGCTGAAATGACAGTTGCGAAGCTGCCTGAGCCAGAAAAAGTTCAGCCTGCGACAAGCAATTTGAAAGCTGCAACGATAATTCGAGATGTGCGCTCCGAAGTTTTTGGAGACGTAGCGCGAATCGTTATTGATACAGATGGCGCTGCACAATACAAAAATTTCTCTCTCGAATCTCCTTATCGCATCGTTGTTGACATAACGGGTGTTCGCTCTCAGGTCGGTAACAAAACGGTTTCCATCGGCGCGGCTTCTGTTGATAAAGTTCGCGTCGGTCAACCTGGCGCCAATGTCGTTCGTATTGTCGTTGACGCAAAATCGCAAACCCCTTATCGTGTCGAACGCGAAGGCGCTTTGCTGGTTATAACCGTAGGCAATTTGAGCGCAGCGAAAACCGAAAACCCGAATGCCAAAACCGTTGCTCAATTAACCGCGCCAAAACCAATGCTACAAACTGAATTGCCGGCTTTAGACGTGAAGTCGGAAAACGCCGAAGTCAAAGTAGCGGGGCAGCGAATTGATAAACAACAAGAGAGCCTGGCCGCTTCACATCCCGCACCTTCTCAAACGGCAAAAGCGAGCGTCACGCCTAACGCAAACGCTGCAAACGATAAACCCAGCGTAGCGTCTGCAACCAGCGCACAGTCAAATAAGCCTGCCGTCACGGTCAACACGCCTAGTCAAACAGCAAAGCCCACAGTTGCCGAAAACACTGTGGCGCAAGCCAACAAGGTTACTCCGAATAAACTCGGAACGGAAACCAGACCGAGAGTTTCAAACCCATCGAACACAGGCGCGCCGGCCGTAAATCAACCGCAAAGAACGCCTGTCAGAGAACAGATTTCGCAACCAGGTACGCAGACGAGTTCTGTGCGTAGTCTTATGGATGCTCAACGTCCGACGCAATCGCAACCGACTGTGCCGGCTCCGGCAGTGGTAAGAGGGCGAACCGATCAAGCCTTGTGTGATCCAAATTATGTTGGCGGGCCCATCAGTTTTGACTTGCGCTCTGGCGTTGATATACGCGATATGCTGCGCTTCGTTTCTCAACAATACGGCATCAATTTCATCTTTGATAAATCGGTCACAGCGGTTCCTGTTGATATTCGCGTCAACGATTTGCCTTGGAACTATGTTTTGGATTCCGTGTTGCGCGCCAATCGCTTAGGCATAATTTGTAGAAATGGCATCGTCAGAATCGCTTCTTTGGCGGCTATTCAGGAAGAAGAAACAGCAACCGGCGCAATTCTGGCAGAAAAACTTAAACAAGTGCCACTGGTTACCAAGATCATTCACTTGAAATATGCGCGCGCAACCGGCGCACTCGGCGGTGAAGGCAGCGGCGCAGGCTCTCGCAGTAGCGGCGGTTCATCAAGTTCCGGTGGAGCAAGCGGTCAAGGTGGATTACTTCAAATTGCTCAGAAGCGTTTGAGCGCGCGAGGCAGCATAGAGTTGGATTCACGCACCAACAGCCTTATCATAACGGATTTGCCCGAGTTCCTTGTCGCGGTCGAAGATATTTTGAACAAGCTTGATAAACCTGAACCGCAGGTTGAAATTGAAGCGCGAATTGTTATCGCAAGCCGCAACTTCTTACGCGACATCGGCGTTGAATTGGCGGCAGGCGTAGCCGGCAGAGATGGAAAAGTCGGGGTGTTCCAAACTTCGCCTGTGCAATTCTCACCAGGTACCGGAGTTGCAACATCCACTGGCAGCGGCAGCGGCGGTGGTGGCGCCGGCAGCGGCACTGGTGGCAGCGGCAGCGGCAGCGGCACCGGCACCGGTGGCAGCAGCACCCCCAGTTTAGGACCAAATCTGATCGGTCCATTTGCAACGGGAAGTTTCGCGGCGGTGGCTGGCAGCGTGTTGAGCTTAACCACAGGCATCTTTGGAACCAGCGTCATCTCTGCAGCTTTGACACTCAATGAGTCCAAAGGACAAGTTCGCACGATCGCCAGTCCACGCATCACGACAACCGATAACAAAACTGCTGAAATAGTCAACGGTGTGCAGATACCGGTTCAAACCGTATCCAACAACACCATCACTACAACCTTCATTACAGCGGCTCTGAGACTCCAAATCACGCCGCAAATCATTGAAGAGAATGGTGAAGTGTTGATGAAGGTCGTCGCTGAAAACAACACCGTCAACACCGCGCTCGCCAATTCGTTCAACGGCGGAACACCAGGCATCAACACGCAATCGGCTGAATCAACGGTTCGCGTACCCGACGGCGGAACAACCGTGATGGGCGGCATCAACATTGACAACGAAGGCCACTCTATAAACCGCACACCCGGCGTCTCGCGCATTCCTGTGATTGGCGAGTTGTTCAAACGCAGAACGACCAGCCGAAACTTTGATGAAATCTTATTCTTCATCACGCCTCGCATCATCAGAAATGACAACATCGTTAGACCAACAGGGTTGGCACCGTTGGACGGCAGAGTCACTCCCGACACGCCGCCTGCAAAATCCAACACGAAAAAGAACTAGCTTGAAATAGCTCGGTCAATGGCTCGTTGTGAATCCGTCGGTTGTAATTATCTAAACGAATGGATAATCTGTAACCGGCGATTCACAACGAGCAAAAATTTATCCGAACCAATATTTATTGCCAGCGAGGAAAAGTTGAGTTTCTCAGAGACCTTGAAAAAAATCGTTGATTGCGTAGAAGGCGGCGCAGGCGCTGTCATACTAGGCATAGACGGCATAATTATCGAGCGTTACGCGCAAGATATGCAATCTGACCTCGACCTGGAACTCATAGCGACAGAACTTTCCGCCTTGTTAAGCCGAAGTATGCACACCGCTTCAGACACAGGGCTTAGCGATTTGCGCGAAATGATGTTTTCAACAGACCTCATGACATTTTTACTGCGTCCCATTACTCCGGAATACTTCTTGTTGTTTGGCCTCAATCCCGGTGGCAACATCGGACGCGCGCGCTTTGAATTGAGAAAAGCGCAACTTGCTCTTGAAGCAGAATTCGCTATCTAAGACTAAATCTCTAGATGGAGAGCGCTTTTTAACAACTTCCATTTCAAAACCCTTGCCTTTCTCAAAAATTATTACACTCGATTTTTTAGAATGGATATTGATTCGTACGGTCGGAAACATATGGACAAAAG
>JANMSG010000316.1:0-3433 GCA_031389065.1 Acidobacteriota bacterium
CCGCGATGATATGGAACCGGTCTCACGTCTCGATTTGCTGGAGCGCATGCAGGCAGGTTTGGTAACGGTGCTGGATGTTCGGCCCGCCGATGAGTTCGCAGCCAGCCATTTGCCTGGTGCGCTGAACATCCCTTTGAGCGAACTTGAGGCGCGGTTGCCCGAACTCGATCCCAGTCATGAGGTCGTTGCCTACTGCCGTGGCGCCTATTGCGTTCTGTCGTTCGAGGCCGTCGCCAAGCTTCGCACACTGGGCCTAAAGGCACGCCGTCTGGAAGATGGATTGCCCGAGTGGAGGGCCGCGGGATTGCCCCTAGAACATGCCTAGCTTTCCCTCCGCCGCGCGATCTCGCGGTAATGTGGAATGCATGCCAAGTGCAGTGGTTTACTGCACAAGTTACATTCTTACCTTTTGTGTTTTTGGGATCGTCGTTCCCATCCATCATGGGCGCACAACAAAATCTATGAGCGGAAAACTGCGTTTTCACTTTCGTCTCAATTCTACCTGACATGCGGAGTATTTTAGACTTCCTGCCCTTCCCTCTCAATTGGAAAAGGCGGGCAAATGCAAGTAGGCTATTCGCCAGGAAGCCACCCGCCAAATTGTCGCGCCCGTCCATCATGGGCACAACGGAAAATATTTTATCGTTGTAATTCAATAGTTTTTCCTTGTGTTGTAAAGGAACGAAGCAGGATCGTGTCCACTTATTTGCACACGAATTCTTGTGATTTATCCCCGTTTCGTTCCCTTGCTGCACACGCCGCGCACACGAGTTTAAAGAGGGGTGCAAACGAATGCCCGTGATCGTCAAGCTGCCTTCTGGAAACCGGCGAGCTCAGGTGCGCCGTAAGGGAAAATATATCAGCAATACGTTTCGCCGAAGGGCGGATGCTGACATGTGGGCGCTGCATTGGGCTCACGTCAATGGTGACAACGAGATGCGGGTCATTATGACGGGCTAAGGCCAGCTACAACTTGTGTGGCAGCATTTTGAACAGAGAATAGTCGCTTCGCAAGATCCCGGCATCGCTTTTGAATTGAAACATCGACCACAATGTCCAAGAGTATCTTCTCTGCCAGAACGTGCAGATTATCCACACAATCATCGACGTTAACTCTGCCGACCCTTTCACTTAATACTAATTGTTCTTGATCATTTCCTGGGTTGATATTTGCCAATACAGGCAGCCCATTGGATAGATAGGAGAGAAATTTACCAGGTATGTTGTGAGTTCTATGGCGCGGATCCAAAGCAACCATTCCAACATGACACTCCGCAAAAAGACCAGGGATTTCCGCAACTTCTATTTCATCGAAAATTTGAACATTATCAAGGCTATGGTCATCAATATACTGACGCATGTCAGCTGTTCGGCTTCCTCGTCCGACAAACAGGAAACCAACGTCAGCCCTATTCCTCATTTGAAGAGCGAGCGACAACAAAATATCCATACCTTGTGCTGCTCCCATATTTCCAATGTAAACAAATATCTTCCGTCCAGCGATCGGCGTGCGTGAGACCGAAATACTGGCACCCATAATTGGAGCCTCCGCAAGCCAGTTGTTCAGCACTTCTACTCTTGCAGCAACCCTCTTACGCATCGTCTCAAAATATCTAAGATTTCCATGGGACTGAACGCCAATTACACTTGCGACGGAATATTGACGTTTTTCAATGAACTTAAAAAAACGGTAAGGTAGGCCTCTGCTTAGTAATCCTATGTCAACAGCCCACTCAGGGAATATGTCTCGAAGTATCAGGTAGCTCCTGCAACAGCTTCTTTGCTTCAGGCGGCTTATGAACGGACCAAAAAAAATGGTTGGCGAATACCACACCACTCCGTCCCACGACTCCTTGGCCAAAGGACTCCGGAGAAAGTTGGTATACATCGCATATGGCAGAATACTTTCCGCCAGTGCTCGTCGAACAAAACCGATATCCTTAGTTCTCGGCGACTTTAAGCGCACCACTCTGATGACATCAATTTCTTCAATAGCACAGTGTTCAGATATCTCCGGGGAAGGCATCAAAACTGTTACGAAGTGCCCGAGCCTGGCTAGCTCAACTGCAAGATCCCTAACTTGTACAGCCGCCGATGTTCGGTCTGGCGGGAAGGAGTCAGTGACAATTGCAACGCGCATCGTGAGTCCAATTAGTCGGTGGTCTCAGTGGATCGAATAAAACGCCGGATTTTCTTTGGCCTCCCGGCGTTCGGGTTTATGCGAGGCGTGTCCGGATTGTCGTCTTGGTAACCGCTGCAGGCCGTGAAAAGCTCCGAGGTACTGGACGTTGAACTCAATCTACTACTGTACATGCCAAGTTCTCTGATTTATGAAGTTTGTATAACTCTGAACAATCCGGACGATTTTGTCGGAGACATTGCTGGGCGAGTAGTCGCCAACCATTCGCAGAAGCCGTTTAGACCCTGAAGGCTGCTCCGCAAGAATGACCAGGGCCTGCAGCACTCTTTGAACGTCAAGGCCAACAAACATCACAGACCCTTCTTCAAATCCCTCTGGGCGCTCATGAACGTCTCTGAGATTGAGGGCCGGAAAATTGAGAATGGAGGACTCTTCCGTCAACGTACCACTATCTGACAATACCGCCTTGGCGCTGATCTGAAGTTTCACATAATCTGGAAATCCAAACGGTTTGTGAAACTCTACCAATGGGTGGGCGACCAGTTGCAGAGCATCCATGCGATTTCGCGTACGGGGATGTGTTGAGAAGATTATTGGTTCGTTGTAACGCTCAACAAGAACATTCAAGATACCCAGTAATCGCTTAAGCGAATCTGGTGAGTCTACATTTTCTTCCCTATGAAAGCTTACTAAAAAATATTTGCCTTTCTTAATTTTAAGTTTTTCCAGGATTGTTGAGTTCTCTATGATTGACCAATAGTGTTCAATTACTTCTCGCATTGGACTGCCTGTTTTTATCACTTGGTCCGGAGGCATTCCTTCGCGTAAGAGATGTTCACGAGCAATATCGCTATAAGTCAGATTGATATCTGAAATATGGTCAACAATTCTTCGGTTGATTTCTTCAGGAACTCGAAAATCAAAGCAACGGTTCCCTGCTTCCATATGAAAAATTGGAACCTTGCGTCGCTTGGCGGCAATGGCAGCTAAACAGCTGTTTGTATCACCAAGCAATAGCACCGCCTCAGGCCTATGTTCAGCGATTGTCGTGTCGATCGATGAGATTATCTTACCTATTGTTTCAGCGGGTGTAGCTCCTGCAGCATTGAGAAATACATCCGGCGGGCGGATTGAGAGTTCATCAAAGAAAACGGCATTAAGCTCGTAATCATAATTTTGACCTGTGTGAACCAGGACATGGTCACAAAACTTATCAAGTTTAGCTATGACCCTCGAAAGCCTGATAATCTCCGGCCTGGTACCCACGATCGTCATAACTTTCAATTTATCCAC
>JANMSG010000784.1:0-1617 GCA_031389065.1 Acidobacteriota bacterium
GGAGGCTTTCGAGCCTCCCTTTTTACTTTCGTTTGCCAGCGATAGACTTACCTGCTGACTTTCCAATTTTTGAGGACATAGAAATGCATGCATTCAAAGACAGCTTAATTGAACTGATTACGCAAACCTCAACCAATCTGCCGCCCGATGTTCGGCGCGCCATGGCTGAAGCCGTCGGCGCAGAAAATCCGTCTTCTCGCGCAGGAACCGCGCTCGCCGTTATCGCCAATAACATTGATATGGCATGTGAAGCGGAAGGACCGATTTGTCAAGATACGGGGATGCCAACGTTTGAAATCAAAACCCCCGTCGGTGCAAATCAAATCGTCATGAAGCGCGAGATTAAAGCGGCTATCGAAGAAGCAACCCGTCGAGGCAAGCTGCGCCCGAATTCAGTTGATTCCATCACCGGCGAAAATTCCGGCAATAATCTTGGACCCGGCACTCCTGTCATGCACTTTGACCAATGGGAAAACGACGACGAGATTGAAGTGAAACTCTTGTTGAAAGGCGGCGGCTGCGAAAATAAAAACATTCAATACTCTCTGCCCACAGAGCTTCCGCAACTGGGTCGCGCCGGGCGTGATTTGGAAGGCGTTCGCAAGTGCATACTGCACGCCGTCTGGCAGGCGCAAGGACAAGGTTGCAGCGCCGGCGCAATCGGCGTCTGTATAGGCGGCGACAGAACTTCGGGCTATCAATACGCGAAAGAGCAATTGTTCCGCTTGCTTGACGACACCAACGCAGAGGCGAAACTCGCGGCGCTCGAAGACTACATTATGAACGCCGCCAATACTCTGGGTATTGGCACGATGGGATTTTCAGGCGGCGTGACGTTGATCGGCTGCAAGATAGGTGCCATCAATCGTCTGCCCGCGAGTTTCTTTGTCTCTGTCGCCTATGATTGCTGGGCGTTTCGCAGGCTAGGCATTGTGCTTGATGCAAAGACCGGCGAGATTAAACGCTGGCTCTATCGCGATGAAAAAGAGGCTCCGCAAAAGATGACTGCTGGCGAAGGTTTCAAATTGACAGGTCACGAAAAACATCTGGTCGCGCCGCTCACCGAAGAACAGGTGCGCGAGTTAAAAGTCGGCGATGTGGTACTGATTTCAGGCGAGATGTACACGGGACGCGATGCCGTTCACTCGTACTTGATGAAGCATGATTCGCCAGTTGATTTGCAAGGGTCTGTGCTTTATCACTGTGGACCCGTGGTGATGAACAACAATGGCCATTACAAAATCACTGCCGCAGGTCCTACGACAAGCATTCGCGAAGAGCCTTATCAAGCAGACATCATCAAGCGCTACGGCGTTCGCGCGGTGATGGGCAAAGGCGGTATGGGCAAGAAGACGCTCGCGGGACTCAAAGAATCTGGCGCGGTTTATTTGAATGCGATTGGCGGCGCGGCACAATATTATTCGCGTTGCATAGAAGAAGTGCTGGACGTGAATTTATTGGAATTCGGCATTCCCGAAGCGATATGGCACCTGCGCGTCAAAGATTTTCCGGCAATTGTCACGATGGACTCACACGGCAATTCGCTGCACGCGGATGTCGAACAGGCTTCGGCTGTGATGCTTGCGAAACTTGCTGATCAGGTGTTCTAAAAAGAAT
>JANMSG010000823.1:0-13392 GCA_031389065.1 Acidobacteriota bacterium
GAAAGCTTTGAAAGGCGCAAAACCCGGCAAGGTCATCGCTAACAAATGGATTTATCTGGGAACCGCAAATCGCAATGAAGCCTATTACATCTTTGAGCGCGTGCAGGAATTGAAAGATGCTACACGCCCGCGCACAGTCACCCGCAATCCCTATTAACCACCGGTAATTTCGCCTGTTTCATTCGGGTATTTTGAAATCTGCGATAAGCGGCAGGTGGTCGCTTGCGACCAGCGCCGTACGACTGCGATGCAGATAAAGGCTCTCCATTTCAAGTTGGTCATCGTAATAGATATGGTCTAAATGCAGCAGCGGCATAATGCCCGGATAGGTTTTTGAACGTTGAAGATGAAGTTTTACGTCGGCGCTTTTGAGATGCGTTGAGAGCAATTTAGTAGTCAAACCGCGAGTCCACTCATTGAAATCGCCAAGCAATATACGTTTGCCGGTTAACTCTTCGCCCGTCGGCGACAGGGTTTGCAAAAGTTTTCGACCTTGAAAGCGGCGTTCCAGGTAAGCGGTGCCAAGATGCACATTGAATACATGCAACAGCCCTTTGTCCTTCAATTTAATGTCGGCACGTAAACCGCCGCGCGCTTCGCGTCCGTGATGGCTGAGGTCGAAAGTCTGCACGGCTTTTATGGGCAAACGGCTCACTATGAGATTGCCGTAGGCAGCGCCTTTATGTTTGCGAGTCTCGCCCAGGTGATATTCAAAGCCCAAATTTTCAGAGATGAATCTTGCCTGATCTTGTTCGCGTGAACCATTCTCAAGGCTCAAAACTTCTTGAAGCCCTATGACATCTGCGTCAATCTCGCGCAGCACTTCGACGATGCGAGCAGGCAGAACCTGGCGATCCCAACCCTGACATTTATGAATATTATAAGTTACGACTCTGACTCTTTGCATCTTAAAAATCTGATAACCGGCTATCAATCAATCTCCCAAGGCTTTCTGGAAACGAGGAGCAATTTCATTGAGCATCTTTTTCAATTCCGTTTCCGGCAACCATTTACCACGTACCATTACCCCTGCGCGTTTTTCCGTGTTGGTAATATTGTCCAGTGGATTTGCTTCAAGTAGCACGAGATCAGCTCGTTTGCCGCGCGCAATTGTGCCGAAACTATCTAACGCTTTCAGGTACTCCGCCGGGGTGCGCGTCGCCGCTTCGAGCGCCGCGTAAGGCGTCAGCCCTGCTTCAACAAGACTTTGCAGCTCTCTGTGCAGCGACCAGCCGTAGAGCAAAAACCAATCCGGCGAATCCGAACCAGCCATAATCTTACCACCTGCCTGGTGAATCTCTTTGACCAACAGGTTGCGGACGCGCACATACTCACGCCGTCGTGCTTCAGATGGGGGCGATGCCCATATTCGTTTGCCCGCTGCGAACCACGAGTCGCGTTTTTTAAGAGGCACGAACTGGTAGTCAGGGCGAGAGCGAATCTCTTCGTCGCTGGCGCCGATGCCGAAGGTGATTTTGAAGAATGTCAGGGTAGGCGTGGAGTAGATGCCGGCTTTGGCGGTGGCTTGGGCGATTTGTTTGACTTTGTTTTCGTCAATGTAATCGAGACTCTGCCAATTCTGTTTGCGGAACAGACCCATGTCGGACACAGATGCTTTAATCGGCGAATCATCTTTTAACACCGCTTCCAGATAGGCATCAAGATGTTCAATCTGTTGCCCTGCTTCGAGGGCGCGTTGCACTCCGACCTGGGTGTCCACATGACCGACGACGCGTATGCCCAACTCTTTGGCGGTTTCGATTGCCGCGTCATAGACAGGGCGCGTAATGTAGTTGGTCAACTTGATGAAATCGTATCCGGCGGCTTTGGATTTTCTCACGGCATCGCGGGCTTGCTCAGGTGTTGTCACCACAAAGCCGTTGAAGGGATTACCGGAGGCGCGACCAGAAAGTTGCGGACTTGCGACATAAAGCGTAGGGCTAATCATTTCGCCTTGAGCGATCTTGGCGCGCATCGCTAAATGTTCGGGAGTGCCTATCATCAAACGCGCAGTGGTCACGCCGTTGGCAAGCATCAAGGTCAATTCATCACCTGCCAGATTGTCAGGAAAGTCGTCGTCCGAAAACAGGTGGGTGTGCATATCTATCAAGCCGGGCAAAAGATATTTGCCGCGCCCATCAATTTGCAATGCACCTTTTGGCGCTTTGACCTTCGCCGCATCGCCGATTTCGGTAATGCGACCATTGCGAATGATGACTGTTTGGTTCTGCAACACGCGCTCACGATCCATAGGAATGACATTGACGTTTATAAACGCCACCGTCGTATCATTTTTGCTTTGTTGCACAGGTGTAGTACTGCCAGCCAGCGTACCAATGCCAGCCAGAGCGATGATTAAAAGCAATGACATCAAGCCTTTTTTCATTTCTGCAATCCTCATTAGAATAATCTTGTCATCTAAAGCAGATGATATAGCTCTCCTAGATGATTTGTGGAGCAGGTGAGGTATCGGTAACTGTCTAGTCTGCGCAAGTCTTGCGCCGTAAATGACTTGAAAAGCCAGCGGGACTTAGTTCCAGTCAACCGCAGACTAGACAGTCTACGATACATTCAGGATTCCTATAGGTAGCGCGCTGGGTTCGCTGCCTGAGTTCATAAAATCCAACTTTCACAAATTCTCAAAACTTCCCGAACTTGCCGGATGCTTTACTGCTGTCTTTCGATAATACTTCCGAGCCATTCGTGTGCCCGCTCATATAGGGCGCGCGCGCGCCACTTCTTATAAGTTACCAAATGGCTATCGGCTACGTCGCGCTCAAAATCCGCTTCCAGTCTCAACGCGAACTCCACATCATTGGAGGCGAAATTCACCTCGTCATTGATGACGAAAGAGCGCGGGTCAAAATTGGTCGAGCCGACAACGCTCCAAATGCCATCTATCAGTAAGCATTTTACATGAAGCATACCCGGACGGTATTCGTAAATTTCGCCTCCGGCTTTCAATATCTCGCCATAGAGTCGGCGGCTTGAACGACGCGTCAACAGATGATCCATGTGCTTGCCCGGCGCAACGATTTTAACTTTTACACCGCGCTCTTGAATGGCTCGCGTTAATTCTTTGCGCATACTGGCGTCCGGCAAAAAGTATGGCGAGGTTATGTATATGCTCTTTTTCGCAGAAGCCAGCAGGATTTGAAAGAGCATACGGGCGCGCGTTGAGCGACCGGTTGACGGCACGCTGTCAACGACGATGGAACTGACATTGCCAACCTTTTCGCAGAGCGGGAAATAGTCTTTGCCGGTTAAGATTTCCCCGGACGCTTCTACCCAGTTTTCCGCAAAAGTTGATTGCAAGCTGGTGACCGCGCCACCTTCAATCTTTACCATCGTATCGCGCCAACGTGGCTTGCCTTTTATGGCTTTGTACCAATGGTCTGCGATTCCAGCGCCTCCGACAAAACCAACGGTTCCGTCAATGACGAAAATTTCGCGGTGCGTTCGATTGTTAAAGCGTGGCAAATTGTACCAGCGAATCGGATGATACCAGGCAACTCGTCCGCCTGCGTCGGTCAGATCTTTGAAGTAGCTATCCCAACTTGCAAAACTGCCTAACGCATCAAGAATAATGTTGACTTGAACCCCTGCACGCGCTCTTTCCGTCAAGGCTTCCAGGAAGCGTCCGGCGATTTCGCCCTTCTGAAAAATGTACGCCTCTATGTTGATGTGATTTTGCGCTCTCTGGATTGCCTGCAACTCGGCTTCATAATAGATCTCCCCGTTGGTTAAGACTTCAACCTTGTTGTGATGATGAGTCTGTGCATTTGCAAGAGCCGCAACAATGCAAAAAAATTCTTCAGAATCGAGCGGCATCTCCGGAGCGTTGGTAATTTTGTAGTCAAGGTAGGGCTCGAAGAGCGCCAGAATCAGCATCAAACTCAAGAAAGCAATCGCAATGATTGCTAAAATTTGGAATCCCATAGAATCCATAGAAGTAATTTCCTCGTAACAATTTCTATCGAGTTTCAGGCTTTCTATTCTCCCTGAACAATTCTGATACTTCAACGGAGGGAACATCGATTCATTGAAATCTGTGCCATTTGACGTCGAATGAAACCAAAGCCTGGATGGCGCAACCGCATTTTGAGTGTGCGGGCGAAGGGGCATACTCTATCTTGTAGCGCTGTGGTTTAACCAGTAAGCGGCGTGAATGAAACTGGAAGACTTTAATGATACGAAAAATAGTAAACATCGTGGGAACGCAAATCAGTTGGTTTGCCTGCGCCTGGGGAGCGGCAAACGGTCTGCCCTGGCTCGGCATTGTAGTCGTCGCTGTCTTTTTATCCTTGCATGTATGGTGGTCTGGCAACCGCTTGCGCCAATTGCAATTCATCTTCACGGTTGGTGTCTTGGGCATGGTTATTGACAGCCTGAGCAAAATCACTGGATTGCTCAATTATAATAGCGACATCTTAAATATCGTCTGGCTTGCGCCTTTGTGGATAGGAGCATTGTGGTTGCAGTTTGCCACCACTCTGAACGCCTCGCTCGCCTGGTTGCAAGACAACTATTTTATTGCATGCGTGATGGGTGCAATCTTCGGTCCTCTGAGTTATTTAGGCGGCGCAAGGCTTGGCGCACTCTCTTTGAATCACGACAAAACCTTTACCATCATTGCGCTCGCAATCATCTGGGGAATCGTCATGCCATCCTTGGCTTGGCTGGCAAAAAAAATGGTAAGCGAATATAAGACGGCTTGATGAAGTAGCCTTGATGGTAAGAGAGGTTGCAAACTAGAATCTAAATTCAGTGAAAATAAATAATTCACTTGCTGAATCTGGTAATGTTGCAAATATGAATAAAGAAGCGATCATTGAACGACTCGCGCAAACGCCCTTCATCCCGCATTCGACTTTTAGAAACGGACACGCGCAAACCATCGTCGGATCATTCATCCGACGCAACACTCCAATGCTTGATGCGAAAGCGAAGCCGCGCTATTTTGAAGTCGCGCCCAATTCACAGGTGCTCGGCGATTGCTCGTGGCAAGAGAACAAAACTGAATGCCCGACGCTGATTTTGCTGCACGGAATGGAAGGCTCCATTGATTCGGGTTACATGCGAGGAACCGCAGAACAGGCGCTGGTAGCCGGTTTCAACGTCTTGCGCCTCAATCATCGCAATTGCGGAGGCACTGAAAATCTGACGCCAACACTGTATCACGCAGGCCTGACCGACGATATTCAGAGCGTCATTACAGAGTTGATTGAAAAAGATGCTCTGCAACAAATATACATCGTCGGTTATTCGTTAGGCGGTAACGTCGCGCTCAAACTCGCGGGTGAATATGGTGAAGCCATCCCGAAAGAGGTCAAAGGCTTTGTAGCTGTCTCGCCTTCCATGGATTTATCGAGTTGTGCCGACGCCATAGAGATGCGCTCGAATTTCCTTTATCACGCGCGCTTCGTCTATAGTTTGAGAAACCGCATGAAACTCAAAGCGCAACTCTTTCCTGAACAATACGACATCAAGAAATTGCGCGGCATCTGGACGATTCGTAAATTCGATGATATGTACACCTCGCGGCACGCGGGTTTTCTGGACGTTCACGATTACTATGAACGCGCGAGCGCCATTCAAGTCATCAGCAAAATCGCTGTGCCGACGCTCATTCTTCATTCAAAGGATGACCCATTCATCCCCTTTGCTCCGTTTGAAAGCCGCGCTTTGAAAGAGAATCCGAACATCATTTTGCTGGCTTCCGAACACGGTGGTCACGTCGGCTTCATTACCGCAAATAAAGACGCGGCGAACCGTTTTTGGTACGAAAAGAAAATCGTCGAGTTTGCGGAACAGATAAGTCTGGAGTCTGGAGTCCGGAGTCCGGAGTCAGGGAATGATTAAGCCAGAGAAATTTAAAGGTGCGCTTTATGCGCTTCACTACATTATGGTGCAAGCCAGGTGGATGGCTTATCAAAACGAAGATACGAAGAAAATTGCAAAGCTTATGGATTGGGGAGAAATACTGCCATCATTTATTAGTTCTTCAGAAGACAATACAGATGAATTTCGACAATATCTTCAAGCCATAGCGCATGAATTTCCTGCTTGTACTCATGCTCTTAATGCTTTTGATGAAGGATCACCGGAAGGATGGTGAGAATATACCTGACAAATATTTTGACTCCAGACTCCGGACTCCAGACTCTAGACTTCTTAATTTGAAAGGTGACTACATGCTCGATTTTGCCATCCGTGTGGCTCAAGAGGCTGGCGCGTTGTTGCGCGACCGGCTCAACACAAATTTCAATATCTCTCACAAGGGTGCGATTGATCTCGTCACCGAAGTTGACATAGCAAGCGAAACCTTAATCCGCGAACGCATAGCGACACACTTCCCGCGACATCAAGTCTTAGCCGAAGAGAGCGGGTTTACAGATAACGCGTCCGATTATCGTTGGATCGTTGACCCGCTCGACGGCACGACGAATTACGCGCACGGCTATCCTGTTTTCAATGTATCCATTGCCCTCGAATATCAAGGCGAAACGATCGCAGGTGTGGTCTATGACCCGATGCGCGACGAATTGTTCGCGGCTGAAAAGGGGGGCGGTGCGATGCTCAATAAAAAAACCATTCGCGTTTCTCAAACCAGCCAGTTGATTAACAGTATGCTTTCGACGGGTTTTCCTTACGACATCAAAACTGCGAGCCTGACGAATCTTGACCATTGGACGAACTTTGCGATGAACACGCAAGCCTTGCGACGGGATGGTGCGGCGGCTTTGGATTTGTGTTATGTGGCTTGTGGTCGTTACGACGGATTTTGGGAATTGAATTTAAGCGCCTGGGATACGGCGGCAGGTGTTCTCATCGTTGAAGAAGCAGGCGGACGCGTAACCAATTTTTCAAGTAATAAATTTTCAAACTACATGCCTGAAACTGTCGCAAGCAACAGTCTGATTCACGACCAAATGATTGAAGTAATTGCGATGGCTCGCAAGCCGTAAAAGGAGATTGAATGCGCGCTGATTTGATGATGGCAACTCTGGCTCTGTTTTTCGTCCTGAGTGGTTTCAACAGTCCTGTCATTCGTCATCAATTTGCTATCACATCTTTGCTGAACCAGGGGACTCCTGACACTCATCCTCCGAAAGTGAATACCGAATTTCAAGGTGAAGTCGCCAGGCTTGCCGCTGAAGGGCTCAGGCTGAAAGAGGCGATAGGAGCCGATCTGGATGCCGCAAATCATCATCTTGCGGCAATCTTCGAGCGCGCCAGGACGAATGCTTCTGGCGCGGCTTTTGAATTCAGAATCATCGAAAGCGATGGGAAAACGTCAAAGACGATCTTTACGCGCAAAGAATTTTTCTTCTCCTTCGCAGCCTTGAACGAAACGGCGAAGTTGAATGCGACAGACATAAACGGCGATGGGTTAAAAGAGATTTTTGTGCAGAGTTCGAGCGGCGGCAATTGTTGGGCTTGCAATCCGATTGAGATTTACCAGGTCAACAATCATGCCGTCAAACTGCTGGCTGCCGCCCCGATTCAAAAAATCTCAGACCTCAACGGCGACGGGCTAGCCGAATTGGTTATTGCAGATGCGCGATGGGAAGGCTATGGCGACTTGTCTCGTGCGGCGGCACCTTCGGCAAAACTTGTCTATGCCTGGAAGAACGGGCGTTATGTAAATGCTTCGCGTGACTACGCAAATTTTTATCAGGTTGAGATCGAGCGCCTTCGCAGCGCTTTGAACGAAGCAAAAGCCAGTATCACGGCAACCGAAGGCTCTGACGATTTTTATATAGGTCTGGCAATCACGCTGGTCATCAGCTACAGACAGGCCGGAGAAATCGAACGCGGCTTGAAAGAGTTTGAAGTTTTGATGAATGCGAACACGCATTCGCAAGAACAGCTGAAACGTCGCGCCACAATCATCAGAGATTTCAGTTTAGGGGATAGCGCTGATAAACTGCTGCAAATCAAATATGGCGACCCGCTACTCGAATAGTTGTTCATCCAATAACAACGCCGCTATGGTTTCTTCATCCAAATTTGAATGGGCGAGAGCGCTGGCGACGACCGCGCGAGTTTTATAAGCAAGCTGTTTTGCGTACGCTTTCATCTCGACTCTGCTTACCTCATCTGTGGGTCGTTCGACGAGGATAGGCTTGTGAAAGGTGATGGTCAAATCGCCCAGGCGCGGTAATATTTTATGGCGGGGCCAAATTTCATAACCACCTTCAATGGTTACAGGCAAGATTGGAACCCCTTGCGTCAATGCCAGGCGAAAGGCACCCGCTTTGAATTGCATCAGCTTGCCGTCGATTGTGCGCCCACCTTCGGGGAAAATTACCAGAACGCAATCGCGCTTCAACAAATCCACCGCTTCCCGTTGCGCCTTGGGATCTGTAGATTCCAACTTCACAGGGAAAGCGCCGAAGACTCGCATCACGAAGCCAAGCACGGGAATCTGAAACATTCTATCCCAAGCCATGTAATAAATTCTGCGGCGAAACGGAATGGTAATCCAAATCGGGTCGGCATAAGCCTGATGGTTGGGTGTGATGATGCAAGGGCCTTCATCGGGGATGTTTTCCACGCCGCGAAATTTTATCTTGAAGAAGAAACGACAGAGCCGCAGCGCAATCGGTCTTAAAATGACTAAAATGAATTTCATAAGAAAATCTACGTAGCAATGTAGGTGAAATTAAACTATGCGCCGCAGTCTTAACGCAAGAGTTGAACAGAAAACGCAAAGCTTATTTATGCCAGAAGTAGTAGTGTCTGAATATAGTGTTGTTACTGAGCAAGTCGTAAAGCAAGCCAAGAACCCGCGAAGCCGGTGACAGCATCTAGCCCAGTCCGTAAGGGCTGGGACACAGCAAGGAAAGCTTTTTCTAGCCCGCGTATGCGGGCGATAGATTTTCATCAATTGATCTATCGCCCGCATACGCGGGCTCGGAGAATCGAATCTGTTTCATACCACGCGCTGACGCACGTGGCTAAATGCTTACGCCCGCTTTCGCGGGCTAAGAAAGCAATACACCATTCACACACTACCCAGGAAGTCGTTTGCTTGAAGACGCAACGCCCCTCTGTTACATTGAAAATCAATCGGTTCTAAAAAATGATTTACACAAGAAATTACCAATACCTTGAAGAAAGATTGTCCGCCAATCTCAACGAGAAAGAATTAGCCCAGGTGCGACGCGCTTATGAAGTCGCGGAAGTCGCTCACACGGGACAGATGCGCGATGAAGGAACGCCTTACATTCTTCATCCCATCCGAGTCGCTGTGTCGTTGGTTGATGAGCTTGAGATGTATTCACCAAAGCTTGTCTGTTCGGCATTGCTGCACGATGTAATAGAAGATAGCCCGATCACCCGCGAAGAAGTCGCCGAAATCTTTGATGATGAAATCGCCCAGATCGTCTGGTTGTTGACGAAACTTGAAAGCGTCAGTCTGGGCGATTATTTAGCGGCGATTGAAGAGGCTCGAGAGACCGGCGCACCGCTTGTGAAACTTTGCGACAGGCTGGACAACCTGCGCTTTCTTGGACATTCGCCCAAACCTGAAAAGAAGCAACGCTATATTCGTTCGACGGAACATTTTTATCTGCCGATGGCTCGGCGCACCAATGACTATTTGCACAGTGAACTGGTTCGCTGTCTCGATGTTGTTCGCAAAGATGTTGAATCTTAGACCAACAATTTAACCTGAATTGTGTGCATAAATCCGAGAAGGGTCTAACCCGGAGTTGACCGCGCCAAATTCTATTGGCATTCATGTGACCCACAAGTATCGGTTGCGGTCGAACGCGGAATTAGGCTTCTCTGATTAAACGACAATCACTCTGCTTTTATCCCATCCCATCCTTTACTTACCACCTTCGTTATTCCTTTTGACCCTACAAACAGCCATACGCCCAACACGAATTGAGTGCTTGCCTCAATTAAATATTCAATAGGCACTCTCTGTGGTTGGGCTACATCGTCTTGGCTAGGGTCAGAGAGTATATAAAGGGTTATAATTTTGACTAGATTGGGAATCGCATAGGTCAGAATGTATGCTCCTAGAATAGAAAAGGCTACTGCTTGAAGTAAGTTGTAGTGGCCTTCCGAAACATGCAGGTTTCGATTCTCTAGTCCTCTCGTAACATAGCTTGCAAATTTTTTTGCCAAGGTGAAAAGCAGAAGGGCAACCGTAACGTAAGCCAAAGCGGTTATGATAAGAATTATGCTATCCGAGCCAAACCCAAAACCCATTTCTCTTTGCTGCTTGATTAAGGTTAAAGCAGCCGGAATTGAGAAGGTCGCGTTGACAAACATGTAAAGTGCGAAAAATCTAGCCAGCACGACTGTGATAGAAAACAAGTCAATCATACCATTCCTCTTTTCACGAAAACCTAACAAGCATTGAAGGGATTTTCGTCGCCTTATCCTATTGTCCCTTGTTTCGCAGGGTAATCCTTCTTGCAAAACAAGGGACAATGCACAATGGGTAGTTGACCATGAGGCTCGACGATTTATGCACACACTTCATTGAAGCTACAGATACTTTGTCAGGTTGAAAAGAAAGCCTTTCTCTGTGTCTGGAATAATGCCGCCCATCAACCACAAATAAACAAAGAAGCCGTAAAAGAGCGACATGAAAATCAGCGCGATCCGTCGCCAGACTGGCGGGCGCAACTCTTTTGGCAGAAATTTCATGTTGATGTAGAGCGTATGTGGGGCGCAAATGATGAAGATCACGCCTGCCATATTCGCGCTCAACTGCAAAAGAAATATCGGTGGAGTCAAACGCAGAGCAATGAGTCCCCAGGCGACTAAAATCGTCAGCACCGTGTAATAGACGACGCGTACGTCGCCGCCACGCCACTCGCGCACACGACGACTGCCGCTCCAAAGTATGTCTGTTACTGAGCGCGTCAAGCCTTCCGTTAAATCAAGCTGCGTTTTGAACAATACCCATACGCTCATAAACGCCAGCAGAAAGGTGAGGAATGCGCCGCCTTTTTTAGACATTGCATTTGCCAACTCTGCGGCGACCGCAAGTCCACGAATCTCCGTGCCCGGTGCAATTACTGAGGTGTACAAAATGGCGGGCAATCCCATCCCTAAAATCGCCCCGACGAAGAAAACTCCCCATTGGTCTGCTCTGACGATTCGCCACCAGCCGCGCCAATTTTTCAAGTTATTCTCTGTGACCTCAAAAGTTGTGCCCGCATGCGCGAGCTTTACTTGTTGGCCGCCAACGGCAGAAGAAATATAGCCTACGACTTTGCCCATGCCGTAGCCTTTATCGCGCGCGTAATTTGACACCATCAAGTTGCCAGCGCCGCCCATTCCCGAATAAGCTGCAAAGGCGCCGATCAAAAACCAGTCGGCATTTGGGGGGATAAAATTGAATTGCCCAAGCCGTAAATCGTAACCGAAAAAACCAACGGTTGCGCCCAGCCAGTCGCTGGGTGCGGCAAACAGAATGCAAAGTATGATGAGCGTGCCCAAGATGAAAACAATCAGTATCCAATTGAGTATTTCGAGCGTGCGCTCAATGCGTTTGCCGCTGAATACGAGAATGGCAACGCAGGTTAAAAACGCCACGACACCGATTCCATAAACTGTATTGGAGTCTGTGTTATTTGCCATTCTTCCGGCAAAGAGAAAGAAGATTGCGCCTGCCGCAGACCCTGCCCAGGCAGGCCAGCCGAGTTGCAAAAACGAGAGAATGGCGTAAAACCAAGCCCAGAAAGTGGCGTGCGGCTTGGTTCGCATATAGCCTGTGATGACCGGTTCTCCGGTGTAGAGCGTATAGCGCACGAGTTCGGTGTTGAGAATGGTCTGTAAAGTGATAGCGACAATCGTCACCCACAACAGCGCCAGCCCATATTTGACGAATGCTGCGGGACCCAGGAGCCATTCACCGCTCCCTATTGAGGCGCCTAAAATGATGGCACCGGGACCGATGATGCCTAAAATTTTCAATCCTCCTGTGAATGGCGGAGCTGGTAAATCCGCTTTCTTCCAGCCTTCGAGTCCGGTTTGTGCTTCCGCGCCGGATGTTTTTTTTGTTGTCAAGTTGCACTCCTTTTATCGGATTTTGTAGGTACATTTCTACTGACAGGACGTAGCTCGGAGATATTACTCTCAAATCGCCAAAAAGCAAATAAAAACAGAGCGGAAATCGAGTGATTTGCTTTGAAAAAATAGCATTTTTCCGGTAAAATTTTCTTTGCTTACGAATAGAAAATTCATCTCATACGGACAAGAAAAATTACCAAAGATTTAGGCATCCAACGTAGCTTTGTTCTTCCTGCAAAGTGCGCTTTCAGGTAACTGTCTGTATGAACAATCTGAAGATAACAGGGAAAAATTAGAGAGAGAAAAAACCATGGCAGAAGTAGCACAACGAGTACCCATAAACATAGAAGAAGAGATGAAGCGTAGTTATCTGGACTACGCCATGAGCGTTATCATCGGACGCGCTTTGCCGGACGCCCGCGACGGTTTGAAACCCGTGCATCGGCGCATCCTTTTTTCGATGCACGAGATTGGCCTCAATCCGGGCAAACCGTTTAAGAAATCTGCAACCGTCGTCGGCGACGTTTTGGGAAAATATCACCCGCACGGCGACACTGCCGTTTACGATTCAATGGTGCGAATGGCGCAAGATTTTTCGCTGCGCTATCCGCTCGTTGACGGTCAGGGCAACTTCGGTTGCTTCACTGGCGATACGAAGATCAAGCTGCTTAATGGCACTGAGCGAACCTTCGCGGAACTTGCAGCACTTCCATCTGACGAAGTTTTTTACGTTTACTCAGTTGATGGCAGCGGACGATTCGTTGTTGGTGAGGGACGACACTCTCGCATCACGCGGCAAAAGGCAGAGTTAATTGAATTAACTTTTGATGATAGATCAAAGGTACGCTGTACGCCTGACCATCGCTTTATGTTGCGCGATGGAACTTGGAAGCAAGCGAAAGATTTGACTATTGAAGATAGCCTGATGGCTGGATACTTCGATACAGCACCAATCAACGAACGGACGAATGACTACCTACGCCTTAAGCAACCATCTACAGACGAATATAACTTTGTTCATAGACTTGCAGATGAGTACAACGAACAAAAGGGAATCGCTAAAAGACTAAAAGGTCCTTATGTGCGTCATCACAAAAACGGAAATCGTTTCGATAACAGTCCTACGAACATTGAGCGAATGGGCTGGCTTGAGCATCTTCATTTACACGCAGAGCAACTCCGCTCGCTTTGGGAAACGCCTGAGTTTCGAGAAGCTCAAAAGCAAGGTGTTAAAAATTATTATGCCAAGAATCCTGAAGTGATAGAAGCACGAAGACAGCGAATGGTTATTCAAAATAAGAGTGAAGATTTCCGCCGTGAAAATGGCGCTCGCGTGTCGAAGGTACTGCG
>JANMSG010000834.1:0-2311 GCA_031389065.1 Acidobacteriota bacterium
GCGCTCTGAAAGAGCGCTGGAGGCTTGCAGTGGTACATCTCCTGCACCCTTTCAGGGCGCGATGAGTTTGCCCAACTCGATTCCAGTGCCTTCACCACTGGCTAATCTCCTACACCCCTTCGGGGCAAATACGGCTGAGTGATTACCTGGCTATTGCTGCGGAGAAACCAAAGGACATAGAGTCTTCGGGGCAAATACGGCTGAGTAATCACGAAATCTTTCGCGTTATTTCGCGGGTTTCGCAGGTCAGCAAAATCTCAACGCCAGAAGTAATTCCAGTTGTAATTCAAATCAACGCTCTTGCCTGCTTCGAGATTTACTTTCCAGGTGATGCGGCCGACGCCGTTGAGATGTGACCACCACGAAGGCCAATTGTACCAATTCCACCAAACCGGATAGCTGCCTATGGGCGTGTACCTGTCGTTTTCCATCACGTTAATTTTTTTCACATCGCCGTTATTGCTGGCGCTCGTAACATTGCCCAAAACATAGCGCGTCACTTCTATCTCGGTGGTTTCTTTGCGATAGTTGGTAAGTTTCACAGAGCCGCTCAAATCAACTCGGGTGTACAAATCGCCATTGAGTTTTCTTGCATCCGGCGTACGCGCAGTTTCGTTTTCGCTCTTGATGACTTGAATATCAACGGCTTTGGTAATTTCCAAATCAACATTTCCGCCAGTCGAAGTGTAGGTCATCATGCCTTGAGCCAAGACGCGGTTGTCTTTCATGATCAACGCGGGCGCGGTCGTAAACGGCGCGTTACCGCTGTTGCTCAAACGAATCTTGTGCGTAGCTTTCGGCGCATTTAACAATCGGGCGATTTCGGACTGCTGTTCGCTATTCAAATTTGTGCGAAACTCCGGCGGCGGCGCGAAAGGCAATTCAACGGTGTAGATGTCTTTGTACTTCACATTGTATTCAGCAACCGACAAAGCCATGCGTTGACCTTTTTTCATAGTGACATGTTTGACCGTGAATAAATACAAATCTTCGTTTTGCGTTGAGTCTGTTACTTCGGGACCCAGGTCTGCCGCAGGTTCACTAACAGAGCCTCCGCGTCGTTCACCCATTCGCGCTGTTTGGGTCATGATGGCGTTTTGTGTCATCAATTGCGAACGGTCGTTTTGTTGAAAATAACCAGATAACTGCGTTGCTTCTTTTTGCAGGGAAATCGGGTCTAGCGTTTCTTTAAAAGCGAAGGACGGAACGCCTATGACAAGGTTTGCGGTCACGTCTTCCAAATCGGTTAGTTCATTGACGAGCGTCGCTTGCAATTTGACATTCGCATTGCCGTTACCATCAATGGTGATTTTATAACTTGGAATCCAGCGCAGTCCTTTCTGCAAATAGACCAGTCCCACATCCGCAGTCTTCGCCGGGTTGCGACCCGCCCAATCCAATTTCAAGGTCAGCAAATTGCGAAATTCTTCTTCGCCCAGGGTGGGTTTCGGGTCACTTTTGAAAGTCACATCCTGTATGCGCTCAAGCGCGATGACCTTCGTGCCTTCGCTGGTCTTGAGCATGATCACTTCGCCTTTTTGCGGCAACTTCTCACCAGTGTTTGGCGGCGATGTTGCTTCGAGTTCCTTAGAACTGCGGTGCGGAATACCCAGGATGGTTGCCAGATAAGTTGCGCCCGATTTATCCGAAGCGCTGGGCTTTTCTGTGATGATGACTTGCGCGCCCATATTTGATTCGAGCATATCTACAAGCCGTAAGGCAGTACGTTCAACAAGCACTTTGCGCTGGCTTGCGATGACCGATGAGAGCTTGAGGTTTTTATCCGCAGAGTAGGGCCAAAAAGTTCCCAGTACAGGGGTCGGCAAATAATCCATCAACACGTTGCCCGAGGCGTCCGTAGGCATTACGCCTTCGTGCAGCACAAAGGCGTGACCATCTTTGAAAACCGTGACTTCTTTGACAGGCATCTTGGCAAGCGCGCTCAGAGGGGCTGGCGATTGCGCGAACACGAAACTCGACATCAACAAAGAGGCGCAAGCGACAAGGGTACTCACTCGTTTCATAAAATCTCCTTTTGACTTCACGGGCGTTCGGGATTCTCAAACAACATTGAGCATTAAAAAAACGCGCACGGCAATAGTTCGTTGCAAAAGTTGTAAAAATTATGGTGCAGCAATTCTCGATTGAGGCGTACGTAAAAAGCATAAATAGAAAGCCTGCATGATATTTTGGCTGCTAGTCCAGATGGGTGCAATTAAAAGTGAGACTCGATTTCGGCTAAGCCCAAGCGAGCGACGAGCGTTGACTTCGGGCGCCGTTCGGCGCCGCAGCAGCCTGCCCCGCGAGGAAC
>JANMSG010000856.1:0-3728 GCA_031389065.1 Acidobacteriota bacterium
AAAAGGGCCATAATTCCCCCATGAAAAACAACCTGTAACGCAGAACCCTGTTTGCCGCGGTTTCCGGTTGCATCGGCCTGGCCGCCGCAGCCCTTGGCGACGCAGGCGCGCTTTCCGCGACCCGCCCGGTCATCGCGATCCTGGACGGTGAACTGTTCGTCGGCGAGGCCGAAGGCCGCCTCGACGGCGGGGGAACCATCACTATCCGTTCGAAGCAGAACCCGAGCCTCACCTGCCTTGGCGAGTTCACTACTTCCGCCGCAGCGGCGGGGGGCTCCGGCAGGTTGTCGTGCAGCGATGGCGGAAACGCGAATTTCCGTATTCAGCGCCTGACCATTTTCAAAGGGCACGGCGCCGGCGCTATGGTCGAATAGATGGTAAACTTGCCTTCCTTAAATTGATTCAATCCGCCATCGGTGCCAATCCAGAGGCTGCCCTGCGTGTCTTCATAAATGCAATAAACACTGTTATTGGATAAGCCCTCTTTGGTGGTGTAGTTGGTGAATTTGCCCTCCTTGAGCAGACTGATTCCACCGCCACGTGTGCCGATCCACAGATTGCCTTTCTGATCCTCACAAATCGCCCTGACATCATCACCTGCCAAGCCGTCTTTGGTTGTGTAGGAGGTGATCTTTCCATCTTTCATACGGTTGAGTCCTGAGCCGAAGCTGCCGATCCACAGGCTTCCATCACGGCTCTCACCCAGCGCCCCTACAGTGTTGTTTGTCAGCCCCTCTTTGGTTGTGTAGGTGATATAGTTGCCATCTTTGAATTGTGTCAAACCATTTTGCGTAGCCACCCACAGCGTCCCTTTTCGATCCTCATAAACGCCCCAGACCAAGTTACCTGCCAGTCCTTCTTTCGCAGTAAATACGGTGAACTTTCCTTCTCTCAAGTGGTACAATCCACCGCCGTTTGTGCCTACCCACAGCCCCCCGCTGCTGTCCTCATAAAGAGCATCGGCATAATTACTTGTTACCTCATCGTTGACGAAATAATTACTAAATTTCCCTTCTCGGTAGCGGCTCAATCCACCTGTCGTGCCAACCCATAGACTCCCCTCTCTATCCTCATAAACCGTTGTTACCTCGTCCCTGGGTAAGCCTTCTTTGCTACCATAGTTTGTAAAGGCACCCTCTTTGAAGCGGCTCAATCCACCTGTCGTGCCAACCCAAAGGCTGCCGCTTCGATCCACAAAAAGTGATCGTACAAGGTTGTGGGGTAAGCCATCTTTCGTCGTGTATGCGGTGAACTTTTCATCTCGGAAGCGGTTCAGCCCGCCGCCACTGGTACCAATCCACATCGTTCCTTTCTGGTCTTCACATAACGACCAGATATACTCATTCGACAGACCATCTTTCATGGTGTAGGTGGAAAACTTGCCATCTTTTAACCTTGCCAGACCCCGTGTCGTGCCTATCCACAAGCTTCCATCTCGCGACTTAAATAAAGACCTGACCATATCCTCAGGCAGTCCGTCAGCGATCCCATAGTTTGTAAACTTCCCTTCTTTGTACCCAATCAACCCACCACTACTGCCAATCCACAAGGTTCCGTCTGCATCTTCGCACAATGCTGAAATTACATTGCCTCTGAAAGCCTCGGTGTTACTTTTATCGAAAACCGTAAAGCGCACGCCGTCGAAACGGGCAACCCCTTCTTCGGTGCCCACCCAGATATAGTGGTCGCGGGTCTGAAGGATGGCCTGTACATGATTTTGCGGCAGCCCTTCTTTGGTTTGCCAGACATTTTGATTGTATTGGGTGATGGGTTTGCCAGGGTCGAGGGCAAGAACCACTCTGGTACTCAGCAAGATAGATAGCAGGCTCCCCAGTATTGATAAACAAATTATTATAGAGTTGACAGTCACTCTTTTCATATTCCCCTCCTACTTGCAAACCAGCCTACTTCTACTGTTTCAGAATCCTGGGGTCAGACACGGAAGTTTTCATCCGTTTTATCTCGCCAGCAAAATGATTAGTTGTAAGGAGAACTAACTGAGAGAATGCCATCATACCACCGTGCTATATTCGCATCAATAGCTACCTTCCGAGGCAGGAAGTGCATACTTGACATGCCACGCACCGAGCCCGTAATATTAATGTTTTCGATAAAAGGCAAATTTAAGATAGGAGCGATAAGAGTATGAAAGCAGATATTCATCCGAAATATGACAAGTGCGCGGTTCATTGCGCGTGTGGCGCAAATTGGGAAACACGCTCGGTAAAACCTGAGATTAGACTTGAGATTTGTTCCAACTGCCATCCGTTCTTCACGGGTAAACAGAAGCTCATTGACACAGCAGGCCGCGTCGAACGTTTCAATCGCAAGTACGGTCGCAAAACCACCGAAGCTTAACTACATAACAATTAAAAATTGGTTGCTGGGTTTTGCTCCCTTTTCAAGACTGCCGATAGCTCGATGACAAACATCAAAGCTATTTGCCGCTTGAAAGCAGAGCAACATTCAGCAGCCGATTTTTTTTATCTACTCGCTTGCGTTTCGCGGTAAACTAAAAGCCAGGAGACTCGAACCATGAAAGATGAACAAATCATCGTCGGCGGACAAGCCGTCATTGAAGGTGTGATGATGCGCGCTCCGCATTCTTATGCAGTCGCTGTGCGTCGCCCCGATGGCCAAATTGTTTTTAAAGCGGAACGCCTGCCCTCGCTTGCTGAAAAGTATCCGCTCTTGAAAATTCCTGTGCTGCGCGGCGCTGGCATCTTGATTCACTCCATGATTTTGGGAATCAAAGCCTTGAACTATTCCGCCAACGTCGCATTTCACGAAGACAGCGGTGAATCCGAAATCGAAGAAGCAAAAGCCGAAGCGATCAAATCAAATATCGCCGCGCCAGTAGCTGTGGCAACCGTGCCAGTCGTCAAAGAAGTCAAGAAGACCTCGACGAGCTCAGCTTTAGGCTCCATGGTTTTTGCCATCATCTTCAACGTATTGTTGTTTATTGTGCTGCCGTTGCTGTTGACCAATATGCTGTTTGTTTATTGGGGCGGCGGAACCCTCAACGCGCAATCTGCAAGCGGCACCTGGTATGCCGATGCCTGGGCCTGGTTAAGCGCCGCGCTTCACCCTGTGCGCCCGTCCATCGCCTTCAACCTGGTTGATGGATTGATTCGCATGACCTTCTTCTTGATGATGATTACCAGTTTTTCGCTTTTGCGCGACATACGCCGCGTCTTCGAGTATCACGGCGCCGAACACAAAGTTGTTTACAATTGGGAGTCGGGCGAAGAATTGACGGTTGAAAATTCTCGTCGTCAACCGCGTCAACATCCGCGTTGCGGCACAAGCTTTTTGATGGTCGTGATGCTGGTGTCAATCATCGCTTTTTCGGTAGTAAAATTTGATTCGCTCTTTTTGAATTTTCTGGTGCGTTTGGCATTGATGCCTCTGGTTGCGGGCATCTCTTACGAAATCATTCGTGCCTCGGCAAAAAGCAAAATGCAGTGGTTCTTTTCCATCATCACGCGACCCGGCTTATGGTTGCAAAACATCACCACCAAAGAGCCTGATGATGCACAATTGGAAGTCGCCATCTACTCGCTGAAAGAAGCATTGAAACTGGAACCAACCGTTTAGTCCGTAGCCTGTAGTTTGTAGCCCGTAGCATTGGTTAATCGTGTGAAGAGCACAGCTTAAGCGCAAGGACTAAGGACTAAGGACTAAGGACTAAGGACTAAAGAATATGTTAGACAAACTTGAAGGCATTG
>JANMSG010000867.1:0-10977 GCA_031389065.1 Acidobacteriota bacterium
TTCAACAGCCCAGCGCCTCGCGCTGGGTCACCAATTCGATGGTTTTTCCAAGCCCTGAAAGGGCGAAACACCTGATTTCGCCCTTTCAGGGCTTGAGACTTACTCGGCGGATTCACCCAGCGCGATGCGCTGGGCTATCGAATGACGCTCTTTCAGAACTCGATCAATCTGACAAATAAAATGTGTCCAGACATCAGGTTCGCTAGACAAGCGGGAAGCCAGTAACAGTGTGAAGCAATACGCTTTGCAATAGCAGAATCAATCGTCCGTTTCGAGGGAGGCTTTGACCGCTTGATTCATCATGATGATTTCCTATGCGTAAATTTATTGTCGGAGTAATGGGAGCAGGAGAAGGCGCGACCGCCCAGGAGTTGAGCAACGCTCTTGAGCTTGGCGAAGTGATTGCGCGGCAAGGTTGGATTTTGCTCAGTGGCGGACGCAGCGTTGGCGTTATGCAAGAGGTCAATCGAGGCGCAAAGAAAGTAGAAGGGAGTTTGACAATCGGCATTTTGCCACACGCCAGCGCTTCTGTTTCCGAGTTTGTTGATGTGGCAATCATTACAGACATGGGGCAGGCTCGAAATAACATCAACGTGCTTTCGAGCCAAGTTGTAATCGCTTGTGGCACGGGTGGCGCAGGCACGGCATCAGAAATCGCTCTCGCCATAAAAGCCAACAAGCCTGTGATCCTTTTAGGAAGTGATGAAAGCAGTAAATCTTTTTTTCTAAGATTGGGCAAAGACAAAATTTTTATAGCCGAAACGGCTGATCAAGTTATACAAATTATTTTAGACAATCGTCTGGTTTGAGATTTTTAAGACCAGCAAGAATGATTTGTGCCTTTTTCAATGTGAGTTATAATAGGCGGCTGAGGTGAGAGCTATGTTCCAAAAGATGAATTTTTCACGAAGAATGTGTCTTTCTTTAGTGGCGGTTATCCTGCTCGTTTCAGCGGTTGTTCCTGCGCAAGATTCAACTGGCAGACCAACGAAAAAACCGACCAAACCTACAACTCCTAAGCCTGGCACGACGAAGCCAACAAAGCCAACTCCGCCGGCTCCGACGGTGATTTTTACGGTGTTGGCGGAACCGCCCGACAGCGAAATTCTCATCAACGGAGATAGGCGCGGCGTATCGAATGCGGAAGGCAAATTCGTCATCGAAAAATTGCCTCTGGGAACCTACACCGTCGAGGTCAAAAAAGAGGGCTACCACCCTGGCAGTAAAATCTTCAATGCCGGAACCGAATCGCCTACGCTGGTATTCAAATTAGTGCCTGCGCTTGATGATGTGGTGAAAGAGTTTGATGCTTTGATTGCGGCAGGCAGTTTGATGGGGACAGAGAACACGAGCGCACTGCAATTGGTTGAACAGCTTTCCGCGAAATTCCCAACCCGTCCAGAGATCTTACGTATGCGCGGCGTGCTGGCGTCAAAGCTGGCGGAAACCGCGCAGCCGGTGATTATCAACTCTGTGAAAAATTGGCGTAAAGTCGGACAAGACGAAATGATGCGCGCCCAGGAAGCCATTAAGAAAGCTGCTGAACTCCGAAGCGAAGACACCCGCATTCAAACCGAAGCGGCTTACTTGCGCGCCATCGTTGCGCTCAGAACCTGGCAAACGACTGGCGCGGCTGATGGACTGACGACGGCGCAAACGGAGCTTGAAAAAGGTCTGGCGATTGAGCCTAACTTCGCGCCGGCAATTTATCAGTCAGGTGTAGTGAAGCTTTATGCCAACGACTTGAGCGGTGCCGAAGCGGCTTTTCAAAAGACTCTGCAAGTTGAACCGCAATGGTTCGTAGGATACACAGGGATGGGCTCGGTTTATTATGAAACGAAGCGATACAAAGAATCTATAGATGCCTATCGCAAAGCGGTTTCCTTAAACCCGACCTCCGCTGCGGCGCTTGCAGGGGTAGGTCTCTCTCGCGCCTTCAAAGGCGAGAAAGATGGTATTAAGGATATGGAAAGCGCGATTAAATTGGACGGGACGAGCGGTGTGCCGCATCTGTGTCTGGCAATGTTTTTCGCGCAATCAAAGAAAGGCAACGAACGAGCGCGAGCCGCGCAAGAGTTTAAGACGGCCATTGAAAAGAACACCGGCAACCTTGAATTTCAAAACAGCCGCGTCGAGCAACTCCTTGCAGAGCTTCAAAAACTCAAGTAGGAACCGCCGCAGTATTACCTATACTCAAAAGTATCTCAGAGCGGATGTAAGCAAATAGCTGTGGAAATTTGTGTTGTTATTTGAGGCTCGGAACGGAAGCCCAATTTCCGTTGGGCCACCAAGTTGGCGAGAAAGCAGAGATGGGTACTTCGATTGACGCCTATATCGAATATGACCGCACGCTGTGGTTTGATGCGAACGCTGTCGCCATCGCTCCCTTTTCGTCCGTTCCTGAAGCGATCGACTTGACCGGGTTCACGCTCTTTCGATCAGGCAAGGATTACCGGTTCATCGGAGCACTCTCTGGTATCCGCAATCAGACGACCCAGGAGCCACTCTATGGCATGCGTGGGTTACCTTCGCCCATCAGTTCGGAGGCGGCACACGGTCTGGACCAATTCTTCGACCCAGGCTATCCGGGCCTCGGATGGCTGACATTGCGTGAGATTGAAATGGCACTCGCGCACATGGGATTCACCCATGAAGACTTGAGTCTTGAGACCAATACCATCTTGGAGATGATGGCGTATCTGGAACGTCAGCTTGGGCAGGATCGAGTGCGCTTGGTGTTTGGCGTCTAATGACTCTGATCTCCACCAGGTCGTCCAACTAACGCCTGTACCAGAACCCGCAAAGCGAACTTTTCAGGTATCATCCACTCGCCCGGCGCGGGCCCGATGAGGCTGGGCGTTCAGCGCTCGCGAGCGAAAGACGAAAGTACGAAGTTGTCTCTCTGGACTGCCATGACAAATGGAGCGAAGTAATGAGTGAAGAGGAGTATCAACGACTTGTCGAACGTGTCCTGCAAAACGTCGCCAGTCCGACGATTTCAACCGATACAGGACTGCAAGCGGCGCAGACAGTAGGGCATCTTGCAGATCAGGAAGAGATTGAATGGGCGGTGGCCGGCGGCATAGCCATGCACCTTTACGGAAGTCCGCGTATGACGAAAGACCTTGATATTATTGCCTCCAAGAACCTATCGCTGGCACCGCAACATCGGCTGAGTGTTGGCGGCAGTAGTTACACACTCACCGTCGGCAAATATGCGGTTCAGGTTGACTGGATTGTACGCAACGATGGCTATCAGGAATTTTATCGTAAGGCTTTGAAAGAGGCGATTGGATTGCCAAATGGTTTACGTGTGGTTACGCCTGAGTGGCTAGTCATTCTAAAATACAATGCCGGACGGCAAAAAGATCTGGATGACATCGTCTTTCTGCTGAAACAAGCAAAACTGGTTGATCGCCCTACCGTAAAACGAAAAGTAGTTGAAACAGTTGGCGAAGGAGGGTGGCTAACCATGCTGTCGGGGTTCCGCCGCCTATGTGATTTAGCTGACGGTAATACGAAAGAGCCGAGCAAGTATTACGAAGCGGATGAGCACCAGAGAAAGTAAAGGGCGAAGCGTCCGCGCAAACGAGACAGCGTCTCACTCTACTTGCACAGGAGCTGCGCGAGTGGGTTTCATCTGACACTTTTCTTCGTTAATTCAATCGTGCCCGCGCCTGCTTCAATTTTTTAATCTGTTCTCTGATGGTTTCCGCGTCTTCGGCGTCGGGCATCTGCTTGAGATACTTTTCCAATTGCTCAATGGCGCTGTTGGTTTTTTCTACTTGAGCGAGCAACAAACCATAATCCCGTATGTGCTGTAGAGAATCGGGAATGAGCAAAAGGATGCGCTCGATGCTTGAGATGGCGCGGCGATAATCTTGACCGCCCGCATAAATGCTTAACAGGTTAGAAAGCATTCGCGTAAGGATTTGCTTTTTCGTCACGGGCAACAGATGTGTTGAATTGAATTCGATTCGCCCACCGCTCATCCCCGTCACCAAATCCGCAAGCGCATTGTCCGTAAGCATCCTGCCGCCGTTAAAAACATCTATGAAAAAATTTTCACTCGGATTGAAATGACCGACGATGAAATGACCTGGCAAACCTATGCCGTGAATTGAAAAACCGATTTGCCGCGCCACTTCTATATAAATCACAGAGAGGGTAATTGGCAGACCTGAGCGACGGTCTATCACTTCGTTGAGGAAACTATTGCGCGGGTCGTAGTAATTTTCTCTGTTGCCCTGAAAACCAAGCTCATCAAAAAGCGTTGCATTCATACTGGTAATAATTTCAGCGCCGTTAGTTGCCGTTTCTGCGCGTTCACGGGCGCGTTCGCCGAAGTTTTCCAGTTTTTCTAAATACAGCGCAACCTCCAGGCGAGGGTACTCTTCTGCGGCGATTAGTAGAGCGGCTTCCGCAAGATTAATTTCGCTGTCGCTACGCGAAACGATTTCGGCGAATTGCGCTCTGGCGTTGTTGATAGGTTGTTTGGACATCTCTCTCGAAAAATCTATTATAGCTTTCCTAAATGAATCAATGAGGATAGGCAAGGTACCGTAGACTGTCTAGTCTGCGGAAGTCTAATGCCAGGAGTTCGCAGGAAACCAACGGGCTTTGATTCGAGTGCGCCGCAGACTAGACAGTCTACGGTACATTTAGGACTCTATCGATAAACAAATATCCGTTGAATGTGCGGATTCAAAACAAAAACCGTTTGAATTTCGCATCATCAACGGATGATTTCTAATCAATCAAGCTTTTACGCTCTCACGGCAATAAATCTTTCACAGCGATCAGACCTACTTCCTGGTCTTCAATCATCAAAGACAGAGTGTCTGATGCGCTGAAGACCTGCTGTTGTTGATAATCCGGCTCGTCCGTTGCTCCTGTAGGATTTGTGTAAACCTCTACGCGGTTTTCTATGAGATTGATAAGCCAGTAAACCGCAATCCCTGCGCGCGCATAGATTCGCCTTTTCGTTCCTCTGTCGCGTCCAAGCGTAGAGTCCGAAACTTCGACAACCAACGCCACATCTTCTGCGCCAGGATGATGGTCTTTGTAATTGCGAGGCTCGCCGCGAACTATCACAACATCCGGTTCGGGTTCGCTGTCTTCCAAAGTGATTGGCTCTTGCGAGTTCACGAACCATCCGGCGGGGACGATTCTTTCAAGCGATTGCCGAGTTAAGGTAGTGCTTATTGTGTGCGGCGGTTTCTTTGTCATTTTATAAACCAGCCATCCTTCCAAAAGTTCTACCGGGTCGTCTTCCGTCAGAATGCCTGCGCGAGCCATCTCGTGATATTGCTCTACGCTTAAACGCCAGATCAAATCGTTGGGCGCAGCAATCGGCAACCTCGCGCCAGATGAAATTGTTGGGGTGTTGGTAGCCATAAACTTTACTTCTTTTGAATCGGCGCAAATTTCAAATCTGTGTTGAATGATTTCTTACAGCTTGAAAGCTACGCCGATTTTGAATCTAAGACTTCCGCAAGAAATGTACAGTAGACTGTCTAGCCTGCTGCCGTCTTGGTTTGCAAGCCCTGTGGTGTTCCCCAAATCCTGTGTTGACCCTCATCAGCCGCAGGTTGGACAACCTACGCTACATCAACGGCGTAAGTCCTAGAATCCTTACTCGGAGCCTGCGCCTTTTGCTGTAGCTTTGCCGGTGGTCTTGAAACTGCTCCACAGGAAGCCATAAGAATGATCGGCAACCGAAATCATGTATTCCCAACCGTGATTACCCGGAAAGACATGAAATTCGTGAGCAATGCCTGCTTTCGTCAATCGCGCATCAAACACTTTATTGGGCTCTGTAAAGCCGTAACGATCCTGGTCGCCAACATCGAAGTAAATCTTTAAGCCCGATTTCTTTAACAAGGCGGCGTTCGTATCTGCCAAATCCATTGGGTTGTTACCGTGAAAGAATTCCTGGTCGGGCGGGTCGCCGAAGAGGTTGCCTACCAGGCGCGCTCTGAATTGTGAACGTTGGTCTGTGCCCGCAGCACTTGGCAATTCCGCAAACAATGCGGCGCAATGTGTCGTCACCGATGAAAACATTTCGGGATGTTTGAAAGCCAGAACCAGCGCGCCAAAGCCGCCCATCGAAATTCCTTGAATCGCCCGCGCCTCGCGTGTACCTGTAACGCGATACGTTTTTTCGATGAATGGAATCAAGTCTTTGATGATCGCGTCTTCGTACTTCTCACCGTTTTTGGCGTTGAGGTAAAAGCTGTTTTTGCCATTCGGCGCGACGATGATCATCTCGCCGATTTTGCCGCTTTCGCGCAATTTGTTGATAGCGGCAGCGACACCGCGCCGCTCAAACTCGCCTTCGCTGCCGTTCATTCCGTGAAGAAAATACAGCGCAGGGAATTTGCGCTTTGCATCTTTGTCATAGGAAGGCGGCAGTTGAATGGCGAATTTTAACTCGCGCCCGAGCGCCGGTGATTGAAACGAGGAATATTCTACGCGGCTGCCGTCGGTTGCTGGGGGCGGTGCGGCAGGAGCACTTTGCTGTTCAGCAGAGGTTTTCGCGCGGAATGAAAAGGCTATGAAAGCGATGACGACTATCATCACGGTTGCGATTATCAAATTAGCTTTTTTCATTTTGTTTCACCATGAAGCGCGGTCCTTGACTCGGAAAATGATTGAGATTGAGATTCACCGCCGTGATGTCTGAAAGGTCTATGATGGCAGCCGCGTTGATGGCGGCAGCAATCGAAATCGTTTCGCTGATCTCTTCAGGCGTTGCACCCACTGATAAAGCCTTCTTCATATGACCATCAATACAGCCTTGACACTTGGCCACAAGCGACGCGGCGATAGAGATTAACTCTTGCGTCTTGGTGTCGAGTACCTTGTTTTCCGTGAAGTAAATCTCGCGATAGAACTCGCCATAGATGCGTCGCATCTTCGGGTCCATCATGGAATAGGATTCGGGTTTGCCTTGAATTTTCGGCTCGGGGTTGAGTTGCGGAATTTCGCTCTGCGGTTCGGTCTCGGAAATCTCGACCGCTTGGGATGAAGTGTTATCCATTTGTTAAATCTCCTTAAAATAAGATTGCCATCGCAAAGATTTACCTTGGCAATCTTCGCTTTTCCAATATCTCCATATACGCCAATTCATTTCTCTCGGTCACAGCCATTTACGACTGATTTTCTGCAATTGCTTGCTCAAGACTTCTACCATACGCCAAGTTATGTTTTCAACGCGGGAAGTCAACAAGCTTGGGTAGTGTCCTAATCTGATGGCGCTGTTTCATAGCCCGCGAAGCGGGCGTAAGCATAAAGCCACGGGTGTTAGCCCGTGGACAGATACCCGACACAGTAGCGAGCCCGCGAAGCGGGTGATAGACGTGATTCATGCTATCTATCACCCGCTTCGCGGGCTCGCAGGTGAGGAGGCTCACAATACCCAACCCTTACAGGCTGGGCTTTATGCTTTCACCCGCTTCGCTACTTCTCACATAACACCACAACTTTAGGACACTACTCAAGCTTGACCACGTCTGTCTGACAACAGACAATAAACCATTCTGAATGTTGAAAAAAAAGTATGCAGATCTGGGTAGCACCTAACTGCCAGGATCGAACGAAGCGATAGATCAAAGCCAAATTCAAATGGCAATGAGCGAGATTAAAATGAGCGAAGAAAATTACGAGTATGAAGTCGAAGGCGAAGTGATAAAAATGATTCACGACGAATTGCCCGCCGTGCGCTGGACTTGCGCCGCTTGCAACGAAGATAGCTGCACGATTTTCTTCGAGCCACAAGAGAGCGAAAAAATCGTCGCTTGCGAATTTTGTGAAGCAAGTCATCTGGTGAAAAAACCTTGAAGGAAAACCATGAGCGAAAATGAAAAAGTAAAATCATTGCACGACCTGATTCGGTTGTTATTCAAACCACATCCCTGGCACGGCGTTGCCATCGGCGAAGATGCGCCGGATACGGTGAATGTTTATATAGAAATCGTTCCAACTGATACCATCAAATATGAACTGGACAAAGAGACTGGGCTTTTGAAAATAGACCGTCCGCAGCGATATTCAAACATCTGCCCGGCGCTTTACGGCTTTATACCGAAAACCTATTGTGGCGATACTGTTGGCGAATTCTGTGCACAACAAACCGCACGCGAGAAGATCATAGGCGACGGCGACCCTCTCGATATTTGCATCTTGTCGGAAAAATCTGTGGGACATGGAAACATTCTTTTGCGGGCGATTCCGATAGGCGGACTGCGAATGATTGACGGCGACGAAGCGGATGACAAAATCATAGCCGTGATGGAAGGCGACGCGGCGTTCGGCGATTTGAAAGAGATCAGCCAGTGCCCGTCTTCATTGGTTGACCGCTTGCGGCATTATTTTTTGACTTATAAAGAGGTGCCGGGCGGCAAAGCGCCTATCGTTGAATTGACGCATATCTACGGACGCGAAGAAGCGCACGAAGTCATACGCCGCAGCCGCGAAGATTACCTTACGAAATTCGGTGATGCAGATAATATGCTGATTGAAGCTCTGCGAAATTACGCGAAGTCATAAGATCGAAAATATATTTTTATAAGAATGAAAATGCTATGACCAACGATTCAACAACAGAGCGTGAGAAAATCATCAGGCAGGCGCGGCGTGTGGTAATCAAACTCGGCACCGCCGTTTTGATGCGCGAAGACAAGGGCATCGCGCTCAGTCGCTTCTACTCTTTTGTCGAAGCCATCGCCGATATTAAACAATCAGGGCGCGATGTTCTGCTGGTTTCATCTGGGGCTGTGGGGCTTGGGGCGGAACGCTTAGGCCTGCAACGCAGCGAACAACTTCTGCCCCTGAAACAAGCCTGCGCGGCAATCGGGCAAGGGCGATTGATGGCGCTTTATGCAGACGCTTTCGACAGGCTTGGTATGATTTCGGCGCAGGTGCTTTTGACCGAAGAAGATTTTTCAAATCGTCGTCGCTATTTGAATCTTCGCGGCACCATCACCAAACTTCTCGAACTAGGCGCTCTGCCAATCATCAATGAAAACGATACGGTTTCAACTGCCGAGCTTGAATCTGTTGATTCGCCCTCGTATGTCAAAGTCAATTTCGGCGACAACGATAAACTATCGGCTCTGATGGCCAGCAAGATTGAAGCAGACTTGCTCTTAATTCTCACGGATGTAGAAGGGCTGTACACGGCGAATCCGAACAGTTCTACAGAAGCCAAACTGATTCCTCTGGTCGAAGAGATTACCCAGGAAGTTGAAGAACTGGCACGCGGCGGACAAAGGAGCGCAACGGGTCGCGGCGGCATGAAGACGAAGCTTGAAGCGGCGCGAATCGCCGTTCAATCGGACTGCGCTGTGGTGATAGCGAGTGGCAAAATCCCTGATATTATCGGGCGAATTTTCAACGGCGAAGAGGTGGGTACGCTCTTTTTGCCGCATTCGGAACTGACCAGCAAACGACGTTGGATTGCCTATGCGACGACTGTGAAAGCCGCGCTTGTCGTCAACCCTGGCGCAAGAACCGCGCTCATCGAACGCAAAGCGAGTCTGCTTGCGGCAGGCGTTATCGAAGTGCGCGGCAATTTCGAGCGCGGCGACGTCGTCAGCATTCTCGACGATCAGGAGCGCGAATTCGCCCGCGGCATCGTCAATTATTCCTCTGTTGAAGCCCGTAAAATATCCGGGCAGAGTTCTGCAAAGATTGATGAAATTATCGAGAATAGAAATTATGACGCGCTCATCACACGCGATAATCTGGCTTTTCTGGATAAGCTGTAGAGGGTAATCTTCCTTACTGTTTGATTGGCAAGAAAACCGTGAAGCGGCTCCCCTTACCAAGCTCGGATTCCACCTTGATTTGCCCATTTAATAAATCAATCAGGCGTTTCGTGATTGCGAGTCCAAGCCCTGTGCCCGGCAGACTTGCTGCTGCCTTACTACGATGAAATTCCTCAAATAGGTGTTGCAGATCATCAGGCTCCATACCAATGCCTGTGTCTTCTATTACGATTGACAAGCGTTGAGGAGAATCTGAGGCAAAAGAAAAATGCACCTCTCCCTGTTCCGTATATTTGATCGCATTCGAGAGTAGATTGCTGATAACTTGTTTCAGCTTGAGTGGGTCGGATTCAATGAATAGCACTTCCATATTATTTTGGGCTTCAAATTTCAACCCTTTTGCTTCGGCAATCATTTGATATCTGCCAACCAATTCATCAAAAATAGGGCGCACTTCAAGACGTTCCCATTTGGGGACGGTTTGCCCGGCAAGCAAAGATGAATAATCGAGCATCTGATTTAATAAGGAAGTCATATCGCTGATATTGCGATTGAGTATTTCCAGCATCTTACTTTTAGATGTTTCGTCAATATTATTACTGAGAATTGCCGTTACCATTTTCATGGGATTTAATATGTTACGTAATTCGTGGGAAAGCGTGCGTGTAAAGATCTGGCGGGCTCGATCAACCTGTTCTAACTTTTCGTGGGACTCCTCAATCCTCTTGTTATAGTCGAGCAGTTCATTTTCACGCTCTTCAACAAACTGCTTTACAGAATTAATGGTTAGCTCTCCAAAAAAATCATGAATAATTGCTTTCGCTTTTTTTTTGCCTGCAATGCCAAAGCTTGGATTTTCTTTCCCAAAAGTGGTTATCCACTCCACCAGCAGGATTTTCCGAATAATTTCAATCTCGCGCAGGAGTTCATCAATTTTGTACCCTTGCGACCACCGATGTTTTCCATGTAGCTTCGACTCGGTTTGTACATCAGTTATTAGCTCCTGGTGGTTAACCTCTCGTAAGAGATCACACATTTCATCAAACAGGGACGGCAAATGATCTAATAACGCTTTATAGGTCAGGGTGTTCGCTGTTTGAATCTGGTGGTCTTTATCAACCGATTCAACCCAATTCTTAATGATCTCGTCTTTATGTGAACTCAGATAATTCGCTAAGTGAGAAAGTGAGTAATCTTGATCCTGCTG
>JANMSG010000893.1:0-2803 GCA_031389065.1 Acidobacteriota bacterium
TCGCTCGTTGATGGCAACAAGCTGTAAGCTTCATCAATTTTCAATTGAGGCCGTTAACTATACACCCAAACTAGGAGCTAACTCCAAAGACAATCGCTACGAATTAACTTGGAGTATGCTTGACGCGATTGGCCTGGTCATCAAGACCTTCTTCTGCCACCACATAAGTTTCAAATTGCCAAACCGGCAGATGATACGCATTACAGCGATTGTGCATCGGACAAATCTGCCCTGCTTCATCTATTATTGCAGCCATGAATATCACTTCTGCTTTTGCACAACTCGGAATTGCGTTAGGTCTGGGCATCTTAGTCGGCCTGCAAAGAGAACGCACGGAAACGCGGCTGGCAGGCATTCGTACCTTTCCGCTGATCACCCTCCTGGGAACGCTTTGCGGGATGCTGGCGCAAAGTTTCGGTGGTTGGGCGATCGGCGCAGGCCTCATCGCGCTGGCGGGCCTCATCGTCATAGGCAATGTAGCCAAACTGAAAAAAGAGTTGGTCGAGCCGGGATTAACAACTGAAATAGCGATGTTGTTGATGTTTGTTGTCGGCGCATATTTGACGGTGGGTTACAAAGAGGTGGCCATTGCCGTAGGCGGCGGCATCGCAGTGTTGTTGCAATTCAAAAAACAGATGCACGCCGTCGCGCAAAAACTCGGTGAAGAAGATCTAAAAGCCATCATGCAATTTGTCTTTGTATCGCTGGTTATTCTACCGGTTCTGCCCAACCAAACCTATGGTCCTTATGAGGTCCTCAATCCGCGTCAGATTTGGTGGATGGTGGTATTAATCGTCGGCATAAATTTGGGTGGTTACATTATCTATAAATTTTTCGGCCAGCAGGCAGGAATCGTTTCAGGCGGGATTTTGGGCGGTATGATTTCAAGCACGGCAACAACCGCCAGCTATTCAAGACGCGCAGCCGCTGCGCCTGAAATCAGCAAAGCGGCTGCGCTGGTGATTGTCATCGCTTCGTCTGTAGTGTTTGTTCGCATCTTGCTTGAAATATTTGTGGTCTCGCCTGCCTTCTTCTCAACTGCGTTTTTACCGATCTCTATCATGCTGGTTTTGTTTGTCACATTGGCAATCGTCTTATGGTTTCGGGCTCAAAAAGAGGAGGTCTTGATGCCGCCTCAAGATAATCCTTCGGAATTAAATTCCGCCTTGTTTTTCGGGTTTATTTACGTGGTTGTGCTTTTTGCTGTGGCGGCGGCGAAAACTCAATTCGGTGACAAAGGACTTTACCTCGTAGCGGCTTTATCAGGCTTAACAGACGTTGACGCGATTACGCTTTCAACCTCGCAAATGGTCAATACAGGGAGGCTGGATGCAACCAACGGGTGGAAGATTGTGCTCGTGGCGTTGTTATCAAACATTGCTTTCAAAAGCTCCGCGATAGCCGCATTAGGCAGCCGGCAACTGCTGAAAAATGTTTCGATCTCTTATGGTATCGTCCTCGCCGCAGGCCTTCTACTTTTACTGTTTTGGTGAGGACGGTTGGGCCCTGGCGCGATCACAAGGCTTCACTCAAGCCGCTTCAGGAAGTTTGACAATCAAGGTAGGGCACGGCGAGTTTTTTAAAACGCTTTCGGCAACAGAACCGAGAACTACACTGGTAAGAACACTCCAGGCGGTAAGCCCTCGCATTCCTATGACAATCATGTCCGCGCTAATTTCCCTGGCATTTTTTATGATTTCGATTTCCGCTTCGCCGCGACGTGATAGACACTCAATCTTTACATCCGCAGGGTTGATGCCGGATATGACAGTTGAAAATCGCGTCTCGGTTAGCGTTTGAACTGCCGATCGAATCTCTTCGTCAGAGGCATGTGATTCCAACAAGCCTTCTTTCAAAGCGACGCGTAAGGTGCTCTCCTCCTGAACGTGTAAAAGATAAATATTGGCTTCAAGTTGTTGAGCTAAGTGGCAAGCCATCTCAAAAGCTGCTTGGGCGTTTTCGCTGAAATCGGTTGGTACAAGAATTGTTTTTATTTGCACAGTGAATCACCTTTCCTGCGCCGATTCGTTTTTGGGTTGGTAATAAACTGTGAGGAATCGGCGCAAGCTATTTTAATTACGTTTGCATGACCTCGCTAATGCGCAACGATTCCTCACCGTTTGGCATTTTTTATAAAGGCAATTCGCATGCCATAGACTTGAGAAGCATTTTCCCGTTTTTCAAACGTAAAATGCGGGTTCAGCAGCTAAATTTTTCTCACTTCAAGAAAGCCCGCGTCAATTTCCCCACTGTCTTTGCGCAATATCACGCTAAGGCGCTTAACGCTTCACCATACGCAGATATCATAGCATCTTCTACAACTTTATGGAAAACTGACGGAGTTGCCTGATCAAGATCCTGCGAAGTAAAGAGCAAGCAGGGTAATAAAGAGAGTAACAAGGAGGGTAAGAGCGATGGAAAGGAATTTTTGAGAAGTCGGCGCGAGGTCTTTTTTTTTACCCGGATTAAGCCAGCCGCGCCAATCGCATTTGTGGCAGCGATACATCTTCAAGCGTGAAAATGTTCGGATGAGCTTTTCCCGAAGGTTATGACTGCGTGACCGATGAAGATGATTTCCACATTCCGGGCAAAATTCTTTAGACATTGCCCCTCCGGATTTTTAGCTAGGTTTACAAAACGAAGCGGCTCTTTTTTTGATATAAAAAAAGAGCCGCTTCGTACGCTTGTAATCTTGCTGGAGAATAATTTAACTAAGGACGGAATGCGCTGACCGGTGCGCTGGAAGATTGCGTGGGTCCGCCAGATACCACACCCACAGCAACCGCTGTAGCAGCGCCGCCAA
>JANMSG010000917.1:0-5873 GCA_031389065.1 Acidobacteriota bacterium
TGAAACGCCGGTTGCGAATGTTTTCACTTGGTCTGCTCTGCCATTGTCGTCGGTATCAAGCAGTATGAGAATTTTGCCAGAATAGGTTCCTACAAATAACCTTCCACGCGAGTCGAAAGCCATTCCCGTAGGACCGGAATAGGCACTTGCGGCAAACTCAGGCACATTCGTAGGATCTGCAAACAGATTTAACTGAAAACCTGGAGCAACAACAACAGGATGTGTTTGCCCCTCTGTCTGAAGAGGAAAATTGATAGCTGTGAGGATGAAAATGAAAAAGACTGCAACGCTAAAAATAGATTTTGACTTCAACAAATACATTACTCCCTGAATGATTTCAACTGTTAGATTCTAGAGTTCAGGCGGGTTACTGACAACCCGAATTCACTTTGTGCTTGAATCGCGAACCCAATGCAAAACGCTAAGGATTCTAACGTCTCAACGCCAAAGGAGTTGGGACTTTCAGATGCCGCAGAGCGATGAACATTCATTGTGCTGCGACTACTTGAATCGAAAGTTGATTTGATCGCGCGCCATTTGACCTCACGACTTCGATAACCAACGTGCCTGTCTGCTCAAAAGTGAAGCGACGCAAGCGCGCCACAAAGACAGGCACTCCAGCCTCCGTTGTATATTCCGTATTCAGTTGTTTACCATTAACGTAAATGCTTGCGCCGACAGATTCAAGGACCGGAGCAGCGGTAGATTCGTTTACAATGATCTCAAACTTTTTACCGTTGGGTATCACGGTCACAGGCTGAATCACTTCGCCCGTTGAGCGGCGACGAATCACAGGATTGCTGATCGTAAAAGGTGCCGGCGGTATAGCCGTAGGATTTTTGATTCGATAGATAGCACCCGCCAATCCTGCGACGTAAATCTCTCCGGCTTCGTCTTCGCCGAAAGATGAAATATTCAAATTCGTATCCAGTAATACTTCCTGTGTATTTCCGGTCAGCAAAAAGATTTCGCCGGTGCAGTAATCACCATAAACGTAAGAACCGAAGGGTAAACTCAATTTTGCGCCGCGATAAACATAGCCACCGGTTACCGAACAACGCCCTCCTGAGTGATTGTATTCAAAGAGGGGTGGAATAAATCCTGGTCGGGCACAGGGTATACTTCCATTGCCCGTGCAGCGCGTTCCTTCTAAAACTTTCCAACCGTAGTTGCCGCCTCGCGTGATGATGTCTATCTCTTCGATTACGCCTTGTCCCACATCTGCCGCGTACAACTGACCTGTCAACTTATCGAAAGAGAAGCGCCAGGGGTTGCGCAGACCATAAGCATAGATTTCATCGCGTCCCGCAATCGCGCCAAAAAATGGATTGTCAGAAGGCGACGAATAAGGCAATTGACCATTTGGAAGATCCACATCTATACGAAGCATTTTGCCCAGCAGGTCATTAAGGTTTTGCGCTCGATCGCCGGGGTCATTTGCACCCCCCCCATCGCCCATTCCTATGTATAAAAATCCATCCGGACCAAACTCAACCATCCCGCCATTATGATTGGCGAATGGCTGGGCAATCGTCAGCAGCACAACCTCGTTGATGTCCGCGAGGTTCGGATTCGCTAACGACGCACGATATTCGGCGATGACGGTTGCGCCATCCCCTTGTCGCGTATAGTTGATGAAGAAACGACGATTGTTAGAAAAATTGGGGTGAAAGGTTAAACCAAGAAGCCCACGCTCGCCGCCGGAAACAATTTTGTTTACGACATTGAGAAAGACCGTCGGGGTGTTTGAATTCGGTTGCAATACTTTGATGCGACCTGTCTGTTCGACAATAAAGAGGCGGTTGCTGCCATCGCGGGCGCTGGTGACCAGGACGGGCGAGCTCAGTCCCGTTGTGACAATTGGCTCAAGCTCTATGCCTATAGCGGCAGGAGTGATTTCCTGCGCCGCGAAAGTCGACTTGTAAAAACTTGCTTGCGTGCGATAGAACGCGGGACATATCGCACCCAAAACTATCAATAAGAAAATTGCTGTCGTAGATTTTTTCATGCGCCCTCCTTAGACTTCAGGAAGTCCTCTATAGTTTGAGCAAATGCGGTGAGGGTGCATTTCCTGCGAACTAACAAAAAGCTCGGATTAAAAAATAGCCTTCATTTCAATAGGCTTTTTATCCTTGGGAAATTTTATCAACGAACAATTCCAAACGGCAATTCTGTTGTTGCCTAATACAGGAACAGACACGATTGATTCTACAACTTTTTTTCAATAGACGGCAGAGCGTGTGCAAGAATCAAATTCTCTTCAACCGGTTTGCCACCGATCAGATGCTCTTGAATAATTCGCTCAAGCACCTCAACCGTGCAGGAGTGATACCAGGTGCCTTCGGGATAAACCACTGCCGTCGGTCCCTGTTCGCACACCTGCAGGCAATTGGCTTTCGTGCGATAGATGCCGCCTTCACCTGTCAGATTCAATTCTTTCAATCGCTTCTTCAAATAATTCCATGACTCAAGGCTCAATTCTTTGTCACAGCATTTAGGCTTCGTCTGGTCGCAGCACAAAAAAATGTGCCTTTCAATTTTATCTAGATTCAAGGTTTCAACGATCTTTTCCAGCTTTTCATTCATAAGTTCGTAAATCGTTTGTTTGTTGAAGTCTCTTCGTTTTGCAACGAGCCTAGCTTGCAGGTTTAGCGATCAGAGTCCGCTTTTCAACAAAAATCAAAATCCTCTCCCGTTGAGAGACGGTCTCTAACCACCGTTTTCATTGCTTAAAAACTCAGCTTAAAAGTAACGATAATGCCCGATGATTTTCCAATTGAATAATACGTTTTCGACTCTTGCGCCTGCGCCTATGTTGTGAATCACGCTACAAGTTTTTCCGTCATCGGACAACAGATTCGTCATTATCCCTATGTGCGTAATGCCGCCGCCTAAATCCCAAGCGACGATATCGCCGGGCAAATAGTCTTTCGCGTTCGAGGTGATGGCTACAGCTTTGCTCTGGCGTTTGAAATAAGTCATCAAGTTCGGCACGCGGCGATGGTCTATATTTGTATCAGGGCGTTTGAGTCCCCATTTGTTCGGGTACTCGGCGAAGTTGCGCGCCATATCTTCGTGAACACTTTTCTGCAAATCAATTCCGACTTTGCGAAAAGCGCGGATGACGACATCGGAACAAACGCCTGTTTCAATAGGCACATCGCCGTTTGGATAGGCGAGCTTTACGTAAGACGGGTCGTAGCCTCGCGTGGTATGGGTCTGCTCAAGCGCCGCATCAATCAACATCTTCAAAGTAGGCGATTCGACAGCGACGGCTCGCGCGCCGCCGTCTGCGCCAGTTGCGCCATCAACCCGCGCCGCGCTTTGCCGACAAGCCAGCGTGGATACCATAAGACAAGCTACTGCAAGTATGCAGAATGAGTGGCTCCGTCGTTCCACAACAACTCTTCCTAAATCATACATCCTGACAACCTCTTCATTACCGCAATGTCTTTCACACAAACTCAGGCAATCAATGCCTAGTCAGATGCCGATATTTGATGCGGTGAGGTTGGTCTGCGGCTGCTCCGAGCCTGGCTTTTCTGTCGGCTTCGTAATCGGAATAATTGCCTTCAAACCATTCGACATGGCTATCGCCTTCAAACGCCAAAATATGTGTGGCGATGCGGTCCAAAAACCATCTGTCATGCGAAATCACCACTGCGCATCCGGCGAAGTTTTCCAATGCTTCTTCGAGCGCGCGCAGGGTGTTCACATCTAAATCGTTCGTCGGTTCATCAAGCAACAATACGTTTGCGCCGGATTTCAAAATCTTTGCAAGGTGAACGCGGTTGCGTTCACCGCCTGATAGATGACCCACTTTCTTCTGCTGGTCGGAGCCTGAGAAATTGAATCGCGCCACGTAAGCGCGCGAGTTCACCTGACGCTTGCCAAGCTCAATTATATCTTTGCCGCCAGAAATCTCTTCCCAGATATTTTTATTGGCGTCGAGCGAATCGCGGCTCTGGTCAACATAGCCAAGCTGCACGGTTTCGCCTAAGCGAATGGTGCCGCTGTCAGCTTTTTCTTGCTCGGTAATCATTCGAAATAGCGTAGTCTTGCCCGCGCCGTTTGGACCGATGACGCCGACGATGCCGCCCGGAGGCAAACGAAAGGTCATCCCTTCGACCAATAAATTATCGCCGTAGGCTTTGCTGACGTTATCGGCTTCGATGACGATGTTTCCAAGACGGGGACCCGACGGGATGTAAATCTCAAGCTCTTTTTGACGTTTCTCGTTGTCTTGTTGAAGCATCATTTCATAAGAGTTGATGCGCGCTTTCGATTTCGCCTGACGGGCTCGCGGAGCCATGCGAATCCATTCCAACTCGCGTTGCAAGGTCTTCTGCCTGTCGGTTTCGGTTTTCTCTTCCTGCCGTAAGCGCTCCTGTTTTTGCTCAAGCCATGACGAGTAGTTGCCTTCCCAGGGAATACCGCGACCATAATCAAGTTCAAGAATCCAACCCGCAACATTATCGAGAAAATATCTGTCATGGGTGACGCCTATGACGGTGCCCGGATACTTTTGCAAATGTTGTTCAAGCCAGGCGACCGATTCAGCATCCAGATGGTTCGTCGGCTCATCAAGCAATAAAATATCTGGCTGCTTCAACAGCAAACGGCACAAAGCGACACGACGTTTTTCACCACCCGACAAAACTTTTATTGGGGTATCGCCCGGCGCGCAACGAAGCGCATCCATAGCCATCTCCAGACGAGAGTCCAAATCCCAGCCATTCATGGCGTCGAGTTTCTCTTGTACTGCGCCCTGTTTTTCAAGCAGCAAGTTCATCTCGTCGTCATTCATAGGCTCTGCAAATTTGTCGTTGATGGCGTCGTACTCTTTGAGCAAATCAACAACTTCCTGTACGCCTTCTTCGACAATCTGGCGCACGGTTTTTGTTTCATCAAGCTGCGGCTCTTGTTCAAGGAAGCCTATGGTATAGCCGGGCGAGATGGCGGTTTCGCCTACGAATTCTTTGTCAACCCCTGCGAGAATTCGCAATAGCGAGCTTTTGCCAGAGCCGTTCAAACCAATCACACCAATCTTCGCGCCATAAAAATAAGAGAGGTAGATGTCTTTGAGAATCGGCTTTTTATCGTAGTATTTTCCTACTCCAATCATCGAGTAGATAATTTTGTTTGGTACGCTGCTCATGTATTTTTTCAAGACCTCCGAATGAATCAATTGTATAAAAGTGTATTCAGCAATCCAACAGTATGCGGCTTGAGGCGCGAATTTCACAACCGTAATTCCAATGGGTTTCATAGGGTCGTGCCGGCTGCCTGGCGTTTGCTCTTTTCTTTTTTGCCTTTCATCTGTTGGCGCAAAACCGTCACGCGATGTAAGACAATCTTGTTCATTCCATCGTTTGAGGGATTTGCTATCCACTCCATCATAGAAGAAAGAAAAAGCTCTTTCATATAGGCGAACGAAAAGCCTTTTGTCTGTTTCACGAGGCGCGGCAAGGTGGCACCGGACAAACGCAGTTCAGAATCTAAAGCGCGATTCCACAAATCAAGGTAAGCCATTCGTTCGCCTGCTGCGGGCAATTCAAAATAGTATTTGCGGTCGAAGCGGCTGGGTCTGTCGAGTATCGCCGCGTCCAGCTTTTCCGGATAATTGGTGGTCGCAAGAACCACAACGCCGGTGTTTTCGGCAAATCCGTCAAGCTCATTCAAAAAAAATGAACGATTGTTTTTGTCAACCAGTGAATCCAAATCTTCAAGGACAACGATGCATGGAGTCGTGTTTTTTGGGCGCGCCAAAAACATTAGCAAAAGGTGATGGTGTGTTGCGGAACAGGCTTTTAATGGTTTTTAGTAAATGGAAGGTTTGTTGATTTTATTTTAGAGAGGCATTAACGGGTGGG
>JANMSG010000935.1:0-15171 GCA_031389065.1 Acidobacteriota bacterium
TGTAGTTCATTGCTGCCGCTCTGTCGTGGGCAGTTTCAATAGCTTCAATAAGCTTCGGGACTGCTGGCTGACCAATCCTGACAAGAGCATCCATTGAATAAGTCCACATTATTCTATGTCCACTGCGTTCGGCTTCATAGAGCAAGGTGTCTATAAGGGAATCAATTGACTCAGGTTTCTCTAATAAAGCCGGAACTGGAGTTTGAATGATGTCATAGAACTTGATGGCAACAATGCAGACAGCTACAGTGATGAGTCCTAAAATGGCGAACAGAGCTTTGCGCATATCAACTATCCCGTCTGTGCCTGAACTTTTGGACAAGAAAGGCGACAACAAACCTAGTCACACTCAGCAGCAAGAAGGTAATAATCCAGGAGCGCAGGAAGCTTTCCCACATCTTACGGAATACACCGTTTAGGTTCACATTCTCTTCACCTTCAAACGCCGATTCGACCATCTGCAAGTAAGCCCACACGGTTGTAAAGAGCGCAATCAAAAAGAATGTGACCCACAGCTTCAATTCCTGCTTTAACCTTTCGTTCATATAACAGTTTGACACTATTGGTGTGCAGAATGTTCCAGGCGTCAGTTAAAGCATTTTAAGCCCTCTGATGTCTGGACACATATTGAAAGTGGACGAGTAGCCACAAGTCCAGGACTTGTGAAAGACTCAAGGTGTGAACCAAAAAGAATCTTCTGCTACTCGTTTGCACGATTATATCACGGCGTTGTTGCCCTGGGCGCACGGGCATCAACTCAACGCCATTGTTGCTTTCGTTGCCGCGATCCTTGACAACCAGGCCGCCAATCAAGCCGCACTGGCACGCTCGTTTGGCAATCAAGAAGCCGCCGTCAAACGCCTCTCGCGCTTGATTCATAACCAGCGCCTCTCTCCCAAAGACTTGGCCGAGGCGGTCTTGTTGCAAGCCATCAAGCAGTTGCCTCGCCGCGGCAAGCTGCGCTTAGCCATTGATTGGACGATTGAAGGCGACCATCATTTGCTGGTCGTCTCGCTGGTCACGAGGGGGCGCGCGCTGCCGGTTTATTGGCGCGCCTATGCGGCGACAGTCTTGAAGGGACGAATGCGGCGTTATGAAATGGCGGTGATCAAGCGCGTCATCAAGGTCTTCAAGCAGCACCTCCAGGCTCGCCGTCTGCGGGTCACGGCGGATCGCGGCTTTGCTGATGTCGAGTTGGCGCAATTGTTTGAAGACTTGGGAGTTGAATACATCATTCGGGTCAAAAACAGCACCAAAATCTTCCTCCAGGGAGAGTGGCGGCAACTCAAAACGCTGAGCTTTGCGGGCAATGCGCGACAGCGCAATTTGGGGCGCGTCTATTATTGCGAGTCGAGTCCGCAGCGCTTGTTTGTGAGTATGAGTCGAGCCCGCAACCGCGAAGGTAAATGGGAGGTGTGGTATCTGCTGTCGAATCGCTGGCATCGCGCCCAGCAAGCGGCCGCCGAATATGCTCGACGCTTTGGCTGTGAGCAAGGCTTCCGCGATGTGAAGTGGGAGTTGGGATTTTCTGAAGCACGCATTGAGGATGTGCAGGCCTGGTCGCGAATGTTCGCGCTGTTTGCCATCGCCTTGTTGGTGGTTGTGGTGCTGGGGATGAAGTTGCTTTTGGGCGGCGGCGAGAGCGCCTTTGAGTTGATGAGGCGAGTCGCCTCGCGGCGACAGAAGCGTTGGGATTTAAGCCTGGTAAGTGCCATGGTCAGCCTGCTCAAATTGGATAAAAGCTTGTTGGAGCATCTCTCAACTCACACGAAATTTAGTTTGGACACAGCTTTATGAAAGGTGTCCTGACTTCAGGGTCGCTGTAAACCAAAGTGATGAGTTCCCCTTTACGCATTCCGCTATCAAGTGCAGTGATAATGACTGGTCGTAGATGCTTGCGCCTTCCCACACACTGGCTAAGCAGGTCTTGCTCTTCGGCAACTGTGAGTATGCGCTCTCGCCTTGGCTCCAGTGATTTCATAATCAAGGGCTTTTCACCGAAGAACGGGTTTTTGGTAATCCATTCTTTGCGCAAGGCAATCTGGAACATATTACGCAACACTCCGAGTTCCCTGTTGATTGTTGTAACGGAACGTGGCTTCTTGTGGATTGTTGTTGTCTTGAATCGGGCTAATCGAAACTGATTGAGTTCGTCGTATGTAATCTTCTTCAGGTCAGTGCTACCGAAGTGTTCCCGAAAGATTTTGATTACATACTTGTGCGTATGCAGAGAGCGCAGTCCTGCCACCTTAATACCACTGGCATATTGAGCCGGAATCATATGGTTGCTTTCATACCAGTCTGCAAGGTCTGTGAAAGTCTTGCGCTCATTCTTATCTACTGGCTTGGGCACATCAAGTTCATTGAGCATTTGCCTGACAAGCTTCTTGGCGTGTGTAACGTTGGTTGCCTTTTTAAGTTTTTCCTTCTGCTTGCCCTTGTCGTCTACGTAACGGACTCTGGCGTATAAATCCCCGTCAATGTAGCGTGTGGAGCCTGTTCCAAATTTTCCCATTTGTTTATCCCTTTGCTATCGTCACAGCCTGTAGTGGAATAGGCAGGGAATGCTACTTCCCATTTACTTCCCATTTACTTCCCACTTAGGCTCTGATTCAGCCGTTTCTTCAGTTGTTTGCCACACAAGATGGATTTGAAACAGGACAGTAAATAATTGGGATTTTTACGCTATAACTTATTCAAAAGAACGAATCCCGAAAAAGCTTTTGACCGATGGCGCTTCGTCGTTTAGAATCAAGTTTCTTATCGGGGCGTGGCTCAGCCTGGTAGAGCGCTCGGTTTGGGACCGAGAGGTCGGAGGTTCGAATCCTCTCGCCCCGATTCTTTGAAAGCAAAAGTAAAAAGGCAAAAGACAAAAGCGATGATGCAATTGAATTTTGCCTTTTTATTTTGTTCTTTGAATGCGCCCGTAGCTCAGGTGGATAGAGCACCTGCCTTCAATCAGGAGCCCATGCGGAGAATAGAAATCCGTATGGTGGAGGGTGCTATATCGGTGAATCTCTAAAGAAGTTTCATAACTTCCATGACAACACCGAGGAAACCTTGTGAAAGGTCGTCTTCAAATTTCTGGCGTGCGATAAGTATATATGCATCACACGAAAGATAAAGGCGATATAGGGGTTGCTAAGGCTTACTGTGATTTAGTTGAGAAGGGATTTGTAGTTCTTTTTCCTGCAACTGAACATGCTGCCTTTGATCTTGTAGCTTACGATGGAAATAGATTCCTGAGGATACAGATCAAATACAGAAGGGCCGTTAATGGCGTCATCCAAGTTAATTTGATTAACTGGTGGGCAGACAAAAACGGTTCTCACGGCAAGCTGGTTGATAAGAGTCAAGTAGATGTTTTATGCATCTACTGTCCAGAGACAACTAAGTGTTACTACTTTCAAGCAGAACATATTAATGTTTCATTGACTCTTAGAATTAACGCTCCTAAAAAATAATCAATCGAAAAACGTTAAGTTCGCCGATGATTACACCGGGGTTCCGTAGAGGCCATACGCACCCGGGCTGAAATGCCCAAGATATGGTCCAGACCACAACGGAGTAGAATCATTACTCCGCTTTGGGAAACCAAGGGTGGTAAGCTAAGCAGGGGGTCGAAGGTTCGAGTCCTTCCGGGCGCACTCTGTTTTCAAAAAAGCGGAGGCTAGCAAATTTGCTAGCCTCCGCTTTTTTGTGTGTCAGTGGTGTGTCAATTTTTTCGTGGTGTGTCAGGCAATCGCCAACAACAACATTTTTATTTTGTCGGCAGCATCTTTTTGCAGGCTTGATAAAACGTGGTCGTAGGTGTCGAGCGTCAACACGATACTTAGGTGTCTAAAACATTCGCTGACAACTTTCTGGTTCACTCCTCCAATCAATAATAACGTCGCGCAGGTTTGGCGCAGTCTATACAGATTGATTATCCCTAACTCTGTTTGTGTCAAACACGGAAGATATCAAACTTTTGTTGATTCTTTCAGCATTGCAAATTAAAGTTGGTTGCCAAATTTGCTTATGCCCTCTGTCAACAAACAACATCGCTTTATTTACGTAGCTGCTACATCTCTTTTCGTTCTGGTCGCAATTCAATTCGCGTCAGCAGCGCAGGAAGAGTATGGCTTTGACATTTGGACGACCGCAAACGGGTTGCCGCAAAACACTGTGACGGGAGTTGTGCAAACGCCCGACGGTTATTTGTGGTTAAGCACTTTTGATGGTTTGGCACGGTTTGATGGCATTCGATTTACGATCTTTGACAAGAGCAACACCAAAGGCCTCGTCAATAATCGCTTTGCGCGGCTTTTCGCCGACTGGGGAGGCACCGTTTATGCAGTTACGGAAAATAACGTAGTGACCGTTTATCGCAATGGCGTTTTTAGTTCGTATTCAGATTTTGCAACTTCTGGCGAAAGTCCGATTGCAATTGTCGAGGATGCCAAAGGGAACGCCGTTTTTGAAACAAGCAAAGGATATTGGTCGCTGCAAGGCGACCGGTTTGTTCTTACACCTGACCAAAAAGAAACGAATGTCAAACAGATTTATTGGGGGAAATCCGCCGCCAGATGGGTGATTGAGCGAAACCAGACCACGCGGTATAAAGACGGACAAGTAACAACCTATCTACTAAAATTAACGGCGGAAGAACTACCCACAAATTTCACTCTTGCACCTTATGAAGATCAGCACGGTGCCTTATGGGTCAGACGAACCCCCATAGCTGAACTCTGGCGCTTGCAAGATGGCAAGGTTACCGTCTTTACGAAAAAGGAAATCCCTTCCTTAAACGAACTCTACCCGAATCAGGTTAAGGAAGACGCCGACGGTAGCATCTGGTTCCTTTTTTCAGGTCTTACGGTGCCCAAGCCGAGCCAGTTTGTGCGCTTCAAGGATAATCAATTCACGTCGTATAAATTGAACGAGGCTGTCGGCGCAACCGCAAGCATCATAGATCGCGAAGGCAACTTTTGGTTGGCGACAACAACCGGATTGCGGCGTTTGCGGCGGAAACTTATCACCACGCTCTCCGTCAAAGACGGGCTGAACAGCAATGAAGTCTATCCGCTAATCCAAACCACGAACGGAGATATTTTCATCGGCACGACACAAGGCGTGAATCGTTACTCGGAAGGTAAGGTTACAGATTTAGGATTGAGCTACCAGCCTGGCTTTCCGTTTAATATGCGCGGTTTGTGGGAAGATGAGCAAGCGAAATTATGGCTCGGCTTTCAAGGCTTCGGGGGATTCGGGCGCTTTGAAGAACCTTCGTCCGTAAAACGAATCGGTAAAAACGATCTTCCAAACGGAGCGACCGACTTTACTTCTGACCAAGCAGGCAACATTTGGATAGCGACGGAAGAAGGCTTATTCAAATACAAAGACGACAGGGAAATCGCGCATTACACAGCCAAAGATGGATTGCCGAGTGATCGGGTGATCACGACTCACCTGGATCGCAACGGCAATCTTTGGGTGGGAACATTTGATGGATTGGCACAATTCAAAGACGGCAGGTTTATCCATTACAACACCGAGGCTGGCAGTCCGAAAGGATATGTCCGCGTGATTTACGAAGACGCCGACGGTGTGATGTGGTGCGGGACGTATGGCGATGGTTTGGTGCGCTACAAGGGCGGCAAGTTTTTCAACTATCGCGTCGAACACGGGCTTTTCAACAATGGAGTTTTTGCCATTCTCGAAGACCAGCGCGGCAACTTTTGGATGAGCAGCAATCGCGGCATACATCGCGTAAGCCGTGAGGAACTAAACGATTTTGCCGACGGGGAAATTCCCAAACTTAACAGCGTTTCTTACGACCAAACGGACGGAATGCTCAACGCCGAATGCAACGGTGGCCGATTGCCTGCGGCCATCAAAGCCAAAGACGGAAAGTTCTGGTTTCCGACAATGGGCGGCGTCGCCATCATTGACCCCGAAGCCGAAATGGTTAATCCGAATCCGCCGCCTGTCGTCATCGAAAGCATTTCGATTGATAGAAAACCTGTTGATTTGAAAGCCTCGCAATCGACAATCGAACTCAGTCCGGGTCAGTCAAACATCGCGATTGAATACACAGGTTTGAGCCTGATTAAATCGGAGCAGGTAAAATTTCGCTACAAACTCGAAGGACTAGAGGAAAATTGGATTGAAGCAGGGGCGAAGCGAACTGTGGATTATTCCTATCTTCCCGCCGGAACGTACACATTCCGGCTTATCGCAGCCAATGCCAATGGTATCTGGAACCATGAGGGCACGGCGATTAAGATCATTGTTCACCCATTTTTCTATCGAACTTGGTGGTTCATTGGATTGCTGGCGTTGGTGTTAGGCGGATTCGTGTGGTGGATTTATCACACCCGCGTCTCGCGTCTGCGAGCGATTGCCGAGTCAAAAACCGTATTTTCGCGGCAATTGATCGAATCGCAGGAGGCGGAAAGAAAACGAATTGCGTTCGAACTTCACGATGGATTGGGGCAAAGTTTGGTGGTTATCAAAAATCGCGCGATGCTCGGAATTAACAAAGGCGATGATAAAGAACGAGTGGCGAAAGAACTTGCCACAATTTCCGAATCCGCTTCGCAAGCCTTAGACGAAGTGCGTGAAATCACCAACAATCTGCGCCCGCAGTTGCTTGACCGTTTAGGCCTGACCAAGGCGATAAAGGCAATGCTCAAAAAAGTTTCGGGCGTCATAGAAATCGAAAGCGAGATTGATTCGATTGACAATATCTTCAACGAAAACGAGGAAATCAGTATCTATCGAATCGTGCAAGAATCGCTCAATAATGTCATCAAACACGCAAATGCAACAACGGTTGCGGTTACAATAAAACGCACTGAAAATAATGTTTTGCTAAGGATTAAAGATAACGGCAAAGGCTTTACTGTCGAAACCGTCAAATCGAAAGCTGGCGGTCTTGGATTAATCGGTTTACAAGAGCGCAGTCAATTGTTAAATGGCGAATTACTTATTGACTCTGAAATCGAAAAAGGAACGACGATCGAAGTTACCATTCAAATACCAAAATAGACATGGAAAATATAACCATAATCATCGCCGACGACCATCCGATTGTGCGAAAAGGTTTGCGGGAAACCATTGAAGAAGAAAGCAACTTTATTGTTCTGGCGGAGGTTGATAACGGTCAGAAAGCCATCGAAGCGATCGAAAAATTCAGTCCGAAGGTAACCATTTTGGATGTTGATATGCCGATAATGAACGGTTTTGAGGTTGCCCGCGCGATTCGCGAAAAGAGGTTCCCGACCGAAATTATCTTTCTGACCATGCACCGCGACGAAGACTTATTCAACGAGGCGATTGACCTGGGCGCAAAAGGTTTTGTCTTAAAAGATAGTGCCTTGACCGATATTATCGAATGTATCAAGACGGTCGCCGCAAGCCAACATTACGCCAGTCACGCCTTGACTTCGTTTCTCATCAAGCGCAGTCGGCGGGCCATCGGTCTAAGCGAAAAACAACCTTCAATCAATGATTTAACCCTAACCGAGCGCCGCGTTCTGAAACTGATTACCGAAAATCTGACCACCAGAGAAATCGGCGAACAGCTTTTCATCAGTCCGCGAACCGTCGAAAAACACCGCGAAAATATCTGCCAGAAACTAAACTTACAGGGCAGTCATTCACTTTTGAAATTCGCCCTCCAGCACAAATCGCAATTACTCTAAAAGTCCATCCAAAATCGAAAATCGAAAATCGAAATACGTAGTTCCACGTAGGCAATTTACGTAGAACTACTAATACCAATCTCTGAAATACCGGCATATCTTTAAAGCCACAGGGCAACCTAATTCAAAACACGAGTGGGAGAAAAATGAAACTGATACGGAACCTAAATACAATACATAACGCCAATCAAAATGCGGACAATGACAGTTGGTTATTGAAATTAACGGTTATTGTCATCGCCTTTTTCGATTTTTCCGCCGTCGGATATACACGAAGTCCGGCTGCGCCATATTTCACCGAGCCAGGAGGAAACACCATGAATAGAATCAACGCAAAGAATATATCGTTAGGGATGCTGAAGGTAGTGCTTCCCTTGTTTGTTTTACTAATCACTCAGGCGAGCATCAACGCCCAGGTACCGGCCAATTTCATGTCCTGTGCCAAAGAAGGCGAACGCTGCATATTTGAAGGCACTAAAGAAGTGATGTATGGGGTAACCGGTAGATTTGCCAAGAAGACCGCAACTAACTTTATTGACTGTGGTGTTTCGGCGTTTGGCAGCGATCCGGCTTCCGGCATTTTGAAACAGTGCTATATCCCCTATCAGGGTTCTCCCGTAGGAAATCCAAAGTTCACGCCCTGTGGGAAAGAAGGCGAACGCTGTCAATTCACCGGTACACGGGAAGTGATGTATGGGGCGGGGAATCAATGGGCAACGCGGGGGGCATCGAACGGGATCGACTGTAGCGTTAGGGTATTCGGCGATCCCGCACCCAACGTCCACAAACAATGCTATGTATCAACCACGAGCTCAGGAACCGGGGCCAGAACATTTCCTGAGACATATAAGGCACCGCTTACATTAAAGCCCGCTGCCGGAAAGAACTATCTTAAAATATCAACCGGGGGACAAGGTTTTATTGATATTCCTCAAACAACCATTGTTGCGTCCAATGTAAGAGTTTCGGAAGAAGGCAGTAAAGTTGTGGAATACACTGTCAACAATATACCTGACAAATATCTTGGTTACGGAACCGCCATCGCCAATATGAAATTCAGTCCGAAAGCGGCAATCAAAGACGGCATTCTTTACGTCTTTATCACGACCGGCGAAAGTTCCATCAACCTTACCAAAGGAACGCTCAAGGACGGAAACGGAAAAGCGTACAACATCTTTGAAGATAAAACGACGGCGCGCGGATACTTTCTCGACGCGCTGAAGACCAACATCACGGCTGACGATAATTTTGAAAAAAATTCTTGGGGACCTAAAAACGTTAATAATCAAGGCACGGTCACCGACATGAAAGCTTTTTCCGTCGGGGTTTCAAAAGACGGTCCGAGCGTCAGTTATACTTTGGGTTCGGAAACCTCTACGACTTTCAGTGATTTTGGCTTTCAGGACAACACATACAGCAATAAAGTCGAAGGCGAATGGAAGATGACCCCAAACCTTGTTGAAAATCCAGTCCAAATTTCCAGCCTCAAACAACCGCCAGCCTTGGCGATGAGCAATTTTCCCGTTTATCAACAAGCTATTTTCAAAGCCAAAGTACCGGGTTATTTACCCGATACAGTGACGTTGAGCGTTCAATTAAGACCGACGCTCAGAAAATTGGTTTTGATAAATAATCAGGATTCGGCGGCGCAAGCTGTTTTTGAGGGATTCGTTTTCCTCGTCAATCCCAAAACGTATAGTGGAGAATTGGTATATAGGGTGGGCGAGGACAAAAAAACTTCCAATATCATTTATTCGATTACTTTGGATTTAACCCCTTTGAAAAAGTAATTTGAAAACTTTACTCGGAAGCCTGATCGAGAGTCGAAGTTTTCTAGCGGACTTCGACTCTCGACTTTTTAGAACTGTGCCGACGCATGGTGAATGAGCGTAAGTCAAGTGACCACTAGCTAAATCAAGTGGCTTGTCCCTGTACTCCTCAAGCGGCTCGTGCCGCCTGAGTTTCCGAGATTTTAGGCATCATTGACAATGCCCGAAAGCGAATATTTTTAGCGGCATTCCAATCCGCATTGAGAGAAAAATGGCAGACTTTACAAACAAACTCAGACTGGCTTTTGCGATTCGCTTTTTCGCAGTGCCCACATTCGCTACAGGTTTGGCTTGTGTAGGCAGCGGGAACGGCGATTACAGGAACGCCTTCGCGCTTTGCCTTGTAAGTCACAAATTCTCTGAGTTGCGAGAATGCCCAATTGGATTGTCTTGCTCTCTGGCTTTTTCTAACCGTTGTCCTTGCTCTGATGTGCGTCAGTTCTTCCAACGCAATCGAACAATTCGTGTCTTTAGCCTTCAAGACAATCTCTTTCGAGATACAGTGATTCTCATTGGTTTGATAACGGCGTTGCATGCCACTCATCTTTTTCAGTTTGCGATGCGCTTGGCGAGTGCCGACTTTCTGCACGATGCCACGCTGCTTTGCATAGGCTTGGCGTTTGTTTTCTACGCGCTCACCTGTGAAGGGTTTCCCGTCGCTGTCAGTGGCAATCTGAACGATGCCGAAGTCAACGCCAATTGCATCGTCAATCTCTTTCGGAGTTGGCTCTTGAATATCACAGACCGCAAGCAGAAAGAAATTGCCTTTGCGATAAATCAAATCCGTCTCACCTTGACGCGATTCGAGCAACTGCTTTTGGCGTTCACCGCAAACGTAAGGAATCAATTGACGACCTTCAACCGTCCAGATGTTGACCGTTTGTTTGTCAGTTTTCCAAGTCAGGATTCTATCGTCGAAAGCAATCGCGCCAAGAGGTTTGAATTTGCGAAGTCTGAGTTTGTCCAACTTGTAGGCATCCGCAACTTTGGCAATCGCCCGGACAACAATTTGAGCCGACAAGCCAGAAGATTCTCTGATTTGCGCGTAGTAGGATTGGTGAATAGCGTACTGTCCAAAGGTCTGAGAATTAAATGCAAGTTCACTGATAGCGTCACAAGTAGCGTTCGCTTGCTCGATCGTTTGCTTGAGCAACTTGGCTTGTTCCTTCGTTGGATTGAGCTTTACTTGCGCTATCAATTTCACAACGAAAGTATTGCACACCTTCAAGGCTTGAACAATCATAAGGTCATCGCTTCTGAAAGCGATACCAAATTCCTCCCCGAAATAAATTACGGGGTCTCCTTTGGTGGGAACGGATGAAAGTTTTAATTGTGGACGACAACGAAAAAGTCCGCGAACTCGTGCGTGACTATCTGCCTGCTTCGGTCAATGAGATTTACGAGTGTGACGATGGCAGCGAAGCGTTTGCTCTCTACCAGAAACATCTCCCCGATTGGGTTTTGATGGATTGGCAAATGCCAGGCACCGATGGAATTACCGCCATCCGCGAAATCATCGCCGAATTTCCCGAAGCTCATATCTGTATGGTAACGGCTTTTGATGATGAAGATTTACACGAAGAAGCCTTACGGGCAGGAGCCATCGGTTTTGTTTTGAAAGACAATTTGTTTGAACTTGAGGCAATTTTGCTGAGCCAACGTAAGCATTAACCAACGCCATATGCACAATAAAAAATGATAGGAGAAAAATTATGAAGAGAATTATTTTATTGCTATCAATGATGTTTCTGTTTGTTGGAATTTCAAATGCGCAGACTTTACCTGCTGGAATCAAAAGCTATCTTGATGCAAACTACACTGCTTCCAAAGGCGGTGCCTGGGCAAAAGCCGTCGGATATTGCGAAGGGAAAAAATGGTTGATAACAGGCGATTTTGACGGCAATCAACAAATTGACTACATCGTTCGATTTAAGGTTCGTAAAACAGCCAGATCAACCCGTCTTCATCTGGTCGCCTTTTTAAACACCGGCGGAAAATATACGCCAATGAAAATTTTTGAAGACGCTTACAAAGATGAGTTCTTGCGCTCAGCATTTTCACTCCTAAAGCAAGGAACGACCGTCAGCCTCGGACAAGGTGAAGAAGGCGAAGGTCCGACCACAAAATTAAAAACAGATGCTGTAATACAATACATTTGTGAAACCGATGCGGCGATCACATATATCTACAAAAATGGAAAGTTCAAAAATATTTCCGAAAAGTAATGGGTTTTGAAATCAAAGGCGAACAAATAATGACGCGAATAGAAAAGCTGTTTGCGCTTGTTCGTTCATATTCCCGCACAGGAATTCGCTCTTCATAGATTTGAATGTACATATCTGAGCGAAAAGCAATCTCGTTTCGGGCGTTTCCATTTTCTTGGAAATGCCCGAAACGAGATTGCTTTTCGCTTAAAATAACTAACGCGGCATCACTACCGTATCAATTACATGAATGACACCATTTGATTGATAGACATTAGAGATGGTCACCTTTGAGGTACCGCCTTTTTCATCTGTCAAGGTAATGCCCTGCATATCATCCATTTTGGCAGTTAGCATCCCTCCACTAACTGTTTTCAAGGTAGCAGCACCTTTGCCCTTCTTGATAAGTTTCATCAGTCCCTTACCATCATATTTACCCGCAACCACATGATAAGTCAGGATTTGAGTAAGCATGGCTTTATTCTCCGGCTTGATGAGAGTCTCGACGGTTCCCGCCGGAAGTTTGTCAAAAGCCGCATTGGTTGGCGCAAATACCGTAAAAGGCCCATCTCCTTTTAGCGTATCCACAAGTCCTGCCGCTTTCACCGCAGCGACCAATGTCGTGTGATCCGCAGAATTAACAGCGTTATCAACAATGTCTTTCGTTTTGTACATTGGTGCACCGCCAACCATTGGATTGTCATCTTTTGCCGAAGTAATTGCGGGTACAATTGCGAAAGATGCTACAGCAAGCAATAAAATAACTAAATTTTTCTTCATGATTTACTACGTTGACTCCTTTGATTTTTGTTTAACAATCTAACCCTACGTGTCAGCCCAGATTATTAGATTTCAAAAAAGGCAAGCTTATTGCGAATGCTTATTTTCCTGGTGCCAGATTTTGGGTAGTGGGGTAATGCTGTGTTGTTGTCAATCTGCAAGAAATAAAGGAAGAAAAGAACCCGCGAAGCGGGTGAAAGCATAAAGCCCAGTGTGGAGCAACGCGCAACGCTGGGTACGCAATGCCTCAAAACTTGCGAGCCCGTGAAACGGGCGATAGATTTTTCTCAACTGATCTATCGCCCGCCTACGCGGGCTCAAAGAAATCGAATCGCTTTCACACCACGCGCTGACGCACGTGGCTTTATGCTATCGCCCGCATTCGCGGGCTAAGATTAAGCAACACAACATTACCCCACTACTGGGTTTACGGCTCTCTTGCAAACGCCTTTAAACTCAGTTATAAAGTTGTCGCTGTCTTTCAGCTGGAAAACGCATCGTCGCATCGTACCGGGCACGTCGACCATCCTTACAATATATTTTCGATTGGCTTATCAGCAACAGATTATCCTGAAGATTTATGGTCTCTTTGAGAGCAGATGAAAAGAGCACTGGTTGCCTGGAATCGCACAGTGACAGGGCGCTTTGTAGACAACAAAGCCAATGAAATATTTTGCAAAAATCCTCTGTTACGGATGAGTTCAAATCAGTCGTTGTGTCAGATATACAGAAGTCTGCGGCTTCATAGTTCTAAAGAATATTTTGTTCCTGCTGCGCGGAATTGAATTTAACTTTTGCACCGACTGAAAGGCTCTTTACAGCATACCGGGGAGGAGACAAAAATGATTCGAATAAACCAACTTAGACATCTAGCCGGAATCACTTTGGAAGTTTTACTGGGAATCTTTTTAGTGATATTGATAGGGATGACTTGGGGAAGGTCTGCAAGCCAGGCGGATTCTTCGGCTACTCCCGCATCTTCTCATAAGGAGTTGGCAACTTCTGGCGGTTTGACTGCCCTACAAGGCACGCCTTTGGTAACCACCGTTACTGATTCCATCTCGAATCAAGACCCAACTTTCTTCGGGCAACGTCATTTCCGTTCAGGAATTCAAGGCGATGCCAATTGTTCTTCGACAGGAGTGACAGGCAATCGCTCCTATGACAAGGTGACCTTTTTGAATACTTCTGCGGTATCTCAAACCGTATACATAGGATTTACGTCTTCCTGTGGCAACAACACTTATATGGTTGCGTACAGTCCGGATTTTGACCCTGCAAACATTTGTGCAAATTTTCTGGCGGGAGCGGGATTGGCGGGCAATACCTTCTGGTCGTTCAAAGTGTGTGCCAACTCGCAATTTTCACTGGTCGTTTACGGCGTTGAGCCTGGTGTGACGTGCAGTAACTACTCCTACTCTGTTTATGGGAGCAATATTATTGTGACCAACCAGGTTTTTACCGGGCAAACCGCTTCGACTAAAGATGACGAAAAGTGGGATTTTCCTGCCACAGACACAAAGAAACAGAGGTATAGAAAAAACCGCTTAATGGACGCTAAGAGCAGACTTGTGCCGGTAGAGTCGGATGCCATATCGGAATCATTATTGCCAACACAGGGCACGCCTCTGGTTGCCAGTATTGTAGAATCTATAGATAACACAGAACCTACTTTCACGGGGCAGAGACATTTCAGGTCTGGCATCAAGAGCGATACAAACTGCACGCTCTTCGGGCAGAATGCAGCGCGACCTTACGATGAGTTCTTTTTCTTCAATAACTCTTCCACGCCGCAACGCGTCAATATAGGGTTTGAATCTTTTTGCGGGGGAGGAGTCGGTACTACATATATGGCTGCCTACAGTCCGCAGTTTGATCCTACAAATATTTGCGCCAACTTTATCGCTTCCGCAGGGCTTTCAGGAAGTCTGAATTGGGAATTTACCGTCTGCCCGAATTCACCATTCTCCATCGTTGTTTACGGACTGGAACCGGGATTAACTTGCAACCAGTATTCGTACAAGGTTTTTGGCAACAACATTACTTATCTTGGCACGGTTGCCGATATAGCTGTACTGAAGACCGCGCCACCCGGCGCAGTTAATGTTGGCTCAACCTTGACCTATACCATAACGGTCACCAATAACGGTCCGGGTCTGGCAACAGGAGTGACACTGACAGATATACTTCCTGCCGGAACAACTTTTTCATTGCTTTCGGAGCCAGGCACCCCTGTTTGTACAACTCCGCCAGTTGGCAGTCCCGGTACAATTACCTGCAATCTGAATCCGCTTAGTGGTCCAGGCACAGGGGTACCTAATGCCTACACAATCATGCTTCGCGTCAATGTCACGGCTGGCGCTGCACCTTTGATAACCAATACAGCGACCGTCAGCCGTTTCGGGATTGATCCAAATCCGGGGAATAATTCATCCACGGTGCAGACACTGGTCAATGCTTTTGATCTCTGTATTCAAGACGAAAGCAGCGGCAATATCTTGGGCTTCAATCTGACTACCGGTCTCTATTCCTTCATCAACTGTAGTAGTGGATTGACAGTTAGCGGAATTGGCACCGTGACGAAACGAGGCTGCACAGTTATTCTCGATAGCGTCGCATCAGATCGCAGAATCCGTGTGCAGATTGATACCTGTAAAAAAACTGGTACGG
>JANMSG010000792.1:0-5145 GCA_031389065.1 Acidobacteriota bacterium
TTCGCGGGCTAAGGTTGTACGATTATTTCTCCAAAGAAGATAAGCACGTGGCAACTGAAAAAAAAACTGTCCGAAATATTTGGTAGATAAAAAAGTCTCGAATTAGGCTTTTCGATGTGACAAGCGCGCCGAAAAATCTCATTGACTGTTAGGCGGCTGAAGTAATGCTATGACTGCAACTGAGAAAAGGGATCTTGCAGCACAACTTGCTCCCGGTGATCCTGAGCGTGCGCTTGTCTTAGCGCGACGAATAAAAGACCCATGGTTTGCTTGCCAGGCATTAGCTTGGGTAGCAAGATATTGCCCCGAGGATCAATTTAACAAGATCATTGCCGAGTCACTCCATATGGGCGGCAAGGCAGATGATCCATATAAGATCGTGGCTTCGGCAGCCTGGCCAATTCGGGCAATTGTAGAACGTGATCACTCCGACAAATTACTTTCGTTCATTGTTGAGTTGTTGAACCGTGCTAAAGAAATTGAACTAATGGTCAGCAGGTCAGAAGCCTTGTTCTTGGTTTTTCAGGCTCTATTCCCGGCAGGTCGAGAAAAGTGGTTTGATGTACTTCAATACCTGATTAATGCTTCTATTCCTTTGATAAGTTGGAGGCAAAAACGAAATCTGCGAGATACAATTCTGATTGTCTGGAATGAGGATGAAGAGTTGGCAAAAGACTTAATCAATCGCATACCAGACAGCAGGTTGAAGCGGCAGATCGAGAGGAGAATTACCAATTCGCAACGTCGATTGCCAAGACCATTTTTCTGGCAACCCACTACTTAACAAATGGTTCGCCTGAGCGCGATGATCGGGTTTCTTATTGTTTTAACAAGGCTTCATGGGCATCCAGTCAACCGGAGCAGTAGGTCATTTCAATTTCCTGAAGTAGCGGGAGGCTTTTCGCGTCCCGCCAAAATTTCTTTCACCGCTTCTGCGAATTGACCTTTTGGTGCGGCTTGCAAATATTGATTGTATGAAATCTTTGCGCCTGCTACATCACCGGCATTGTGCAAGGCAAAGCCGCGATGCGCTAACAATTCAATGTCAGTCGAATCCGTTTCATAGGCGCGTCGGAAATAGTCTGCGGCTTCTTTGTAGCGCTTCAAATCAAACAGTGCGAGTCCGTAATTGGTCAAGACTTGAGCAGTCGGCGGTTTCTGCTGCTGTTTGTATTGGTCAATTGCCGTTTGATATGCAGCGATAGCCGCGTTGAAATTAGCAATGCCATAATACGCCACGCCTAAATTTTCATGCGCCTGCGGAAAGACTGGTTGCAGCGCAATCGCTTTTTTGTATTCTTCTATTGCTTGTTTGTTCTCTTCATTCGCCTCTGATGGCGAGTTTACACTCGCAAGGTCATAAGCTTGCTTTTGATGCTGCTTGCCTCTTTCAAAATAAATATTGGCTTCTTCGTTACTGGATCTGGTTGTCGGACTCGTTGGAACAGTCGGACTCTCTTTCGTCAGATTGGGTGAATCAATATTCGGTGAGGTTGGCGGATTTGAAACAGTTGGCGAAGCTATTTTGCTTGAACTGAAATAATTGGTAAAAACGAAATAACCGCCGCCGATGAAAGCAAGCAACAAAATCACTGCAACGGCGCTGATGAGAATGGCTTTGTTATTTCCTTTCGACTGTTGTGCAACAGGTGTTTGGTAATGTTGCGGCGGAGTTTGAGCTTGAAATTGCGGAGGCGCGGCAGAAGGATAAACCGGTTGTGGCGGTGTCTGGAAATTTGCTTGCGGTTGTTGATTCGGGAAAGAAGGTTGTTGAACTTGTGAAACAGGGAATTGCTGATTCGCTCGTTCCGAAGCAAGCGTAATCCTCCCCATCGCATCCTTTCCGCTCGGTTGATTCGGTGTGCCGCTTCCTACATTCTCTGACTCTTTCGTTATGTAAGCCGTCGGTGAAGGATGCAGTTCTTGACCAGGCGTCGCAGCCTCTTGATGAACTTTTCCGATATTATCTTGCTGACTCCCTGTCCCTGACGCTTGGTTACTTTGTTTACCTATCTCTATTGTCGAAGGGGGAACTTCACCAATGTTGCTCTGCAATGCAGACGAGGAAGCCTTGATTGAACCGATAAAATCGGTGTTTTTTTCGATGCTCGTAGGATATTCAGGAATAGCAATTGTGGTGCGCTCGCTGGCATCATGCGACACCGGATGAGTTTGGCGATTGCTTAACGATTGAGTTGCCGCAAGAGCGTTTTTTAATTGTGCTGCAAATATCTCAATGCTTGAAGCCCGAAGGTTACGGTCTCGCTCTAGCCCAGACATTACAGCGCGCTCAACTTCATTGCTCATCGTTGGCACGAAATCCCGTAAAGGTTTCGGCTCTGCCACCAATCGCTTAATCATGATTGCCTGCGAGTTGTCGCCTTCAAATGGTAGCCTGCCGCTGAACATTTCATAGACAATCAATGCCAGGCTGTATACATCTGAGCGCGCATCCAATTTCTCGCCCGATATTTGCTCGGGCGACATATAAAAAGGTGTTCCAAGTACGAAACCTGTCTTGGTTAAATTCTCTCTATCGTCTTCATCCACAGGCTTGGCTATGCCGAAATCCAACACCTTGACGAAATCCGCATTATCGCCTTTGCGAGTAATCATGATGTTGTCCGGCTTGAGGTCGCGGTGAACAATGCCTAAAGCATGTGCCGCGCTTAAAGCCGCCGCGATTTGATTGGTGATGTGAACGATGCGTTCAGTCGCCAGAGGTCGCTCATTGATGAGTAAATGTCCGAGCGCTTTGCCTTCGATATATTCCATCGCCAGATAAAGCATGCCAGTTTCTGATTCGCCAAAATCGTAGATGGTCACGGCGTGCGGGTTATCTATGCGGCTCGCCATCTGTGCTTCGCGTTTGAATCGCTCAATTGTGGAATCGCTATCGGAAGACATAGGCAAGAGCAATTTAATGGCGCAGGCGCGACCCATTTGCGTGTGAATCGCTTTGAAGACTGCGCCCATGCCGCCTTGCCCGATTTTTTCGACGAGCCGAAAACGACCCGCCAGTTCTTTGCCGATCATTGAATCAATGTCAGGAGTATTACCCATCAATGCGAGACTACAAGAAGGCTGAGAAAAAGGCAAAGATAGATGTTAGATATCAGATGTCAGATGTCAGAGAAATGCTTCGCCTACAATCCACAGCCGTCAAAGAAATTTTCACGCTGTATCAACTAACATCTGACATCTGATATCTAACATCTGACATCTATCTTTGTTTTAATGCATCAAGACTGGTGTTGAGCAACGTTTTTGCGGGCGTGTAATTGGCGTCGAGCGCAAGAGCCTGTTTGAAATATTCTATCGCTTTTTCGTGTTGATTTTGAACCGCCAGAAACCGTCCTCGATTTGTGAGCATTGTTATATAGACAGGAAAAACTTTTTTCTTCACTACATCATCGTCGTCAAATTTGAGTGTGAGGTCGGCAAGCCCACGAGTCAGGAGTTGCGGCTCAATTGAAGTGGCTACGTTGTCGGTTGTGCTGATCTGAAAGATTAAGCCTATGGGAATCAGCGTGTGTTTTTCATTCAGGAAAGAGGTTAATTCCCGATCAGGACCGCCGCGATTGATAACGATTTCCTGCGTAGCATAAACCGGCGCGTCTTTCAGGTGATTGGTCACGAACGAAAAAATCATATCGTAAAATCGTGTGTTAATTCTTTCTGTCAGGTTACGATTCCTGGCGTAAGCATCAGGATTTTGCTCCCAACTTTTCAAATCTTCCAGATACGCTTCAATCTGCTGCTGCGATTGACCCATCAATTTTGGATAAGCCTGATGCAAATAATCGAAGTACCATGATCGGCGCAACTGATTGATGTCAATGGCGACAACATCTTTGCGATGATTCTCGACTTCTCGAACATAAAGCATTGGCGAATAGACTTGCCAATCGTTGGTTAAGATCATCCCGCCCGGCTCAATCGTATTCAAAATGTTATTGATGTAATCGTGGGCTATGAAATATTTGCTGCGATTGTTGAAAGCGAAATTTCCGGCGAGCGCAACTAGAGGAATTAACAACAAAATCAACGAAACCCGCAAAGGCGTTAACACATCACGCAATTTTGTTGCTGACAAAACCTTGAGTAACCAATGTGCGCCGAATCCTGCTGCGATAATTAAGGCAACGAAGGCTGGCAAATAGTATGCGTCTTTGTCTTCGTCTATCTCGTAGCCTAAACAGTAAGCGACATCTGCCGCAACGATGAACGAGAGAAAAATTAACATCGGTCTATTGCGCTTGAATAGATAAACGAATCCAGCGAGGGCAGAGGCGAATCCAAGTGGTATCCACAAATAACCGAACTCACGCAGTGCCAGTTTGAAAAACTCAGCGATTCGTTCGAGCGAAAAATCAAAAAAGACCTGATATTGTCTGCCTGTGATATGCCACCAGAATTTTTCAACGGAGCGAGGGTCGCCCCAATTCATCAACGGCGAACGCGATGCCGCGATTGGCAAATAAATGTAAATGCTGAGTCCTGCAAAGGCGAAAAGCGCAGCGTATAAGAGTCTTTTGCTTTTGAAAAACTTGAGGCCGTCGGTTGCCAAAACGAGCGCTGCCAATGCGGGTAACATCAAACCTACCGTGACATGGTGGACTCCTAAAGCGAGCCCGAAAACCAATGCCGCCAGGTAAAGTTGTTTGTCGCTTGATGGCAGGCGATTGCTTCGACTGTCAAGAATGCCGCGTCGCCAGCTTATCATCAAATAAAATATGACAATGATGAGTAGAGAATTGAGCGTGTAGACTTCGGCTATTGTTGCATACGTCCAAAGCGTTCGCGAGAAGGCTAACAAGAGACCTGCGATTAAGGCTGGCGCAAGAATCAGCGTGAGATTTGCGTTGGTGTCAAAAGCGATGGTTGATTCAGCAGGCGAAGGTTTCCCTTTTTTCTTTCGCGCATCTTTATTTTGTTTGGCTGAAGATTGAAGCCGTAAATCACAGCGCAACGCTTCTGCCACTAGCAGAGTCATAAAAGCGGAAGCGAGTGCGGCAAACATTGCAGAAGCGAAATGTACACGAACGGCTATATTGCCAAGTGGCAGAATTGTTGCCAGATGAGCCAGCAAGACATAGAGCGGGAACCCTGGCGGATGGGCTACGCCGAGAGTGCGCGCCGCCC
>JANMSG010000965.1:0-2065 GCA_031389065.1 Acidobacteriota bacterium
CAAAGCTTTTGCGAGCCGGTGGCGCAATTTTACTCGCCATCACAATCTTCAAACTGATCTTGGTAGATTTGAATTACTACAGCTCAGTTGGGCACACGCTGGTTTTCAATCGAACGTTCGGGGCATTTGTTTTGATGATCGCCGCGCTTGCCCTGGGCGCTTGGCTGTACGCCCGCTCTGAAGAAATCGATGGCGAAGAACGCTCCGCCATTCTCCCTATGCTAATCGTCGTTGCCAACCTCCTTGCGCTGGTGGCGCTCAGCGCCGAAGGTTGGGGGTATTTCGAAAAGAAAATCGGCGCAAGTGATTTCGCTGCGGCTGATTTCAACCACCAAACGCTTAGCAATTTAAAATTGGCGCAAAAACTTTCGCTTTCGGTGATCTGGACAATTTACGGAGGCGCGATGCTCACGATAGGCATTTTGCGTCGCAGTCAGTTGTTAAGAATCATGGCGTTACTGTTGTTGAGTTTGACAATCCTGAAAGTCTTCATCTTAGATCTGGCTTCGCTCGAAAGGCTCTATCGCATCTTCTCGTTCATCGTTTTAGGCGCGATACTGCTAGGCGTTTCGTTATTGTACAACCGTTTCCGTTTTCTCTTTGTGGACGCGAAAAACGATGAAGCAGACACAACCTAAAGGTCAACGACTGAGCGCCATAAACGCCTGGGGCAGAGCTTTCAAGTGGAATACACAAATTCCTGATCTTCCGCTTGAAAGCTCTGCCCAAAACATTGCAAGCAGAAGAAAGCCTGTTTTTATTGGTGTTTTCTCAATCTTGACGGTTCTTGCCAGTCGCCCATTTACCTACATCAAACGAGCACGTTGCATTTATGTTACAAATTCAATTTCACCCTCAATTCAGTTGCTACGACATTCGATGTTGGCTATATTCCATGTGCAAGAAAGCCAAACAGGCAAACTTTAGCGACCTCATCCCATCGCTTTCAGAGTTCATGCTTACTGGTAAATAATAATCATTCAATTCGGAGGATAATAAAATCATGTCAACCTTAACAGACAAATACGGACCGGCTTACATTTTGGCAGAGAAGTTGGGCGGAACTAATCTCGCAGCGAATGAAGAGAACGGACATATCACCATCAGCGGTACATTGCCGACAAAATATGCTGTAAATCAAGTGTGGGACAAAGCCAAAGAGATTGATTCAGGTCTCAATGATGGTGATTTGACCTTGAACCTGACAGCCTCTCGTTCCGACATTCATGGCGAATACGAAGTGCAATCGGGCGATACGCTTTCCGCAATTGCCAAGGAAGTAACTGGCGGAAAACTCACTTATAACCAGATATTTGAAGCCAATCGCGACAAGTTGGATGACGCAGATAATATCAAAGCCGGACAGAAATTGGTGATTCCGAATTTCGATTAATTTTCAACGCTCGGATTCGCAACTATTTTGCGCTTACATTTTCGAGAGGACAGGTGGCTTTTGCTTGCTGTCCTCTTTGAATTTTACGTATTGAGATTTTCAGGAGGCAAAAAATGAAAGAACAATTGGTGGCGTTGTTAATATCCAAAGTAGGTCTTGACGAAGGGAAAGCCAATCAAGCGGTTGATACAGTTTTAGATTTTGTCAAAGATAATCCCGAACAAATCACCGAATACTTGGGCAAGTTCGGCATGGGTGGTGTAGCCGAAAAACTTGGCGGCTTAGGCGGCATGTTCGGCAGCTAAATCAATCAAGCTGTTTTTTTAATAAGCGCGAGCCTATTTTTCAATAATCAAACTCGCGCTTTCGATGAGCACAGGCTTTTATTTGCGTTTATCCTAATCTACCGTTTGAACTCTGAAATTTTGCCCACAACATTATTTCAGTCCACTGAGTCGCTTCAAGATTTTCCCTGTAGTACCACCTAAAAATGTTTCAATCGAATATTCGGATGCCAGTTGCTGATTGGCGATTGAATAGGTCGGATAGACGTGAATTGTTCCAGATAAATCGCTCAACTTCCAATTGTGCGCGATCGCCAAAGCTCTTGCGGTTTCGCAAACCAGCATAGGTATAACGCTTCGCACAGATACAGGCGAATTCACAGGCGAC
>JANMSG010000975.1:0-2442 GCA_031389065.1 Acidobacteriota bacterium
CCGGGTCAAACCACTACCTATAACTTTCAAGGGGTTAGCACCGGAGCGCAGAGCAAAATCTACTATGCCGGACCAGTCGTGATTAATGTCAAAAGCAGCTTGAACATAGGTGGTCAAGGCGCTATCTCCGATCTATCGACACCCGCCTCGGCGATTCATTATAACTTCAAAGGAGGAGGAGGTGAGATCGTCCGAATTGGTGGTGGCGGTGACACGGTAGGGGTTTTCTATGCGCCGAACAATGCCCTGGAGATGGGCGGCGGCGGAGATTTTTATGGAGCCATTGCTGCCAAATCCGTGAACATAAGAGGTAACGGCGCGTTTCACATTGATGAAGATGCTCTGCTTCCGGTTACGACGACTCAAACCGTCTTTGTGACGGCTATCATAACGGTTGGTTATACCGCCTCAAACTACAGCCTCTGGAGGATCACCCAGCAGATTGACTAACAACGTTGATACCTCGGCAAGAGGAGAAGCACCAACAATATTCTCTTGCCAGGCGATTAGCTATCTATGAGTACTGATATCAAATATGAGTTTTTTGTTAAATCTCATTTGCCCGGCGCCCAAAAGGAATCAGTGATCCCTGAACACCTCAACAATTTGTAGCGATTTGCATGAAGTGAAGATGCTTTGGTTTGATCAGTGTGTTTGGGCTATGCAGAGGGGTATTCAGGCATACCCGGAAGAGAAAGCCTAGGTGGTTGAAATGACACTGAGCGGTTTGGCAGCCCTCGCCATCAACGGCTACCAGCTTTATTGCACGTGCAGCATGATTACGAAGAATTCCTATACTCCGATGAAATCCTGTGACTCTATCGCACTAGTTTGAGGATCAAATCCTTGTGATCAGGTTTGGCGCTCACTACCAAAATGATTCGAATTCAGAGAATCCAACTATCGTAAATATTCACAGCAACTCCCGCCCTAAGCCGCCTTGCCGCCGATTTCAAGAGATGTGCAAGCCTGGCGGCTGAAATAGTCTGGCGGGCGTTGGAATCACCATAAAGCTGCCAAACCAGTTACCTCTCGAGCATCCAACGAGTGACAGCCTGATGATAATTGAGCAGACCCGGAACGGTCTTGTGCGTTTTTATGTACTTGAATCCAGCACTTTGCAGCGTTCGATTGGGGGCAACATTGAAGGCATTCGGCTCACAGATTAGGCGCTCCAACTTCAAAGCATCAAAGTAAATCTTGCTCGTCTCTTTGACACAAGCTGTTCCGCCGCCAGCATTCCTGTGCTCTGGATCAAGGATATGCAGATGCATATAGGCCTCCCTGCCGTAACTGATTTTGTCAGCGGTTGAGAAACCGATAGGGGCATCCTCTACCTTCCAGATGACCAGGAATGTTTTTCGTTTTTCAATTGGCTTACTGTATTCGCGCCTGTAGTACTCCAGCCATTTCTCAGGAGGCGGCAGCCTTGTGGGGTCTACACCCATCATCTCAAGATACTCGGGTGTAGAGCGATGGAAGTAGTTGACAATCATCTCCACTTCCTCGAGTTTCATTTCCCTTATGCTCAACTGCATATCAGGTAACGCTCCTTGTCGCCTAGCCTGATTTAGGCTGTGATCTTGTTCATGTAGATAGGGAAAACCTTATCCATATCGATAAAGTTCTATCTAGTTATGGAAACCTTTGCGACAATGCAACGATAGGCTTTTCAGGCATATATATTGATGCAAGCCCAAGCAAAGCGGAAGTATCATACGAGCATTGGCTTGCATAATCAAAGAGAAGTCGGGTAGTGGGGTAATGCTGTGTTGTTGTCAATCTGCAAGAAATAAAGGAAGAAAAGAACCCGCGAAGCGGGTGAAAGCATAAAGCCCAGTGTGGAGCAAAGCGCAACGCTGGGTACGCAATGCCTCAAAACTCGCGAGCCCGTGAAACGGGCGATAGATTTTTCTCAACTGATCTATCGCCCGCCTACGCGGGCTCAAAGAAATCGAATCGCTTTCACACCACGCGCTGACGAACGTGGCTTTATGCTATCGCCCGCATTCGCGGGCTAAGATTAAGCAACACAACATTACCTCACTACTAGAAGTCGAGGCTATCAGAATCGTAAAATTTTCTCTCCGTTAGCCTCCTGGGAAACGTCTTGCCGCCTCGTTCAAGCTCATCCCTGTCGCGCCTGCTTCGTCTTCCCTAACGCAATGAATCAAGCTTCAGAAGCGCGCCAGCTTTCCTGTGTTATAAAGCGCGATCCAGAAGTGCTTGCCGTCGCTGCAGGCCGCCCGAGGCAGCGAGCCTTCACCTGTAGAGACTGAGCCGAGCGGCGTCAGGTCTGTTGCCTTCCACAGTGACACGCTATCGCCGAAATAGGTGTTGACGATAAGGACGCGCTCGCCATCGAACGCAGCACAGTTAGGCCCTTCCAGTCCATTGCCCGACAGCGTCGCAATCACCTGCCCAGACGCTGCGCGCACTACC
>JANMSG010001039.1:0-7826 GCA_031389065.1 Acidobacteriota bacterium
GCCGAGGTGAAGTACCCGCCCGTGGTGCTTGAGCAGGAGCTGGACGAATATCTGGATTCAGGCGCAATCTTGAACGATCCTAAGATTGCGCCTGAAGGCGGTACTCTAAACACCAGCGTTCAAAGATTTGCCTGCCCTTTATTTTGACGCGAAACCTATGCTTTGTTTTGCGACTTATCAAATAGCACCACAACTTTAGGACATTACTCCATATCGCCCGCGCCGATTTTTCTAACGATGCGGTAAGGCGACAGCGAGGTGTAGGCTTCGAGTTCTTTATTCATCATCTTTCAAATTCATTCCGGCAGATTCATCCGTTTCAGTAAATTCTTATAGGGATTATGATCGCTTGTCACGGCTCGTGATCAATTTTTCCACCCTGCTCGCTTTTGTATTTCTTTGAAGCGGCGATCTTTCCGCATCGCTTTCCACACAGGATCATGGTTTAGCCAGATTAGCCACGAACCGAGTCCGTCTCTGTCATCAATATCTTTGTTGAGCCAGCGGAAAGCCTCATCTCTTTCACCAATCACTTCATATACTGCCGCAATCCGGTATTCGACGACATGCTCGCCGCGTGCGTCTCGCTGCAACAGCTCATTTAATAGTTCGCGGGCGGTTTCTTTCTGTCCGGCATTGGCAAAGGCGAGAGCAAGCATGGCGACGCCTCCAGCATCACCATTCGGCGCAGCGGGCATGGACTTTTTAGCTTCAACAAGGGCTTCTTGAAACTGACCTTTCGCGCCGAAAGCCAGACTTCGATAAAAATGCGCCAGCCAGTGACTTGGATTAGATTCCAGATACTTGGCGTAATGATCGAGGACCCAATCGTATTTCCCAGCCATATAGCGAAGTCTGCCCGCGTTGACCGTGACAAAATTGCGCGAATCGGCATCGGCGACCGCGATTGCTTTATCCGCGTATTGAATGGCAAGGTCAAATTTGCCCATTCCGCTGAGGATTTGCGAGTAGTAATAATTGGTGCGGGCGTTTTGCGGGTCGAACTTTAATGCCGTCTCAAGAATCTTTTTCACACACGGATAATCCTGATTACGAGCCGCAATCTGGTCGGCGAGAATTTGCAGCCCCTCGATATTTGCGGGATCAAGCGCACGCGCCTTTGACAAATTTTCCCAAGCTCGCAGCGCGGTGACTTTTTTCGGCACGTCCAGATATCTCTGCGAAGCCGCGTGAGCGCGAGCGAGAACAAGATACGCCGCGACATTATTCGGATCAGACTTCAGGGCTTGTTCCGCCAGTGAGATCACTTTTGCAACATTCTCACGGGACGGAGATCGCATCGCTGTCTGTGCCTCCGCGACAAGTTTGTCCGCCGTTGCCTGCTCCGCCGTTTTCGGCGTGTCCGTTTTGACGACCGATTTTTGACTTGGCAGTGAAGGACACCGCGTTGGGAAATCGGTTTGTTGAGCCGCCACGGTTCCAACAAAGAGAATCAGCACTATTGCGGTCATTTGGATTGTCGTATTTTTCACGATCATATTTCTCATATTTGATGGCGATGGAATCAATCAACGCCTCGCTACTATGTGTCCTCATCAGCCGACACGCCGTAAACCAACGGAGTCAATCCTTGAGAAAAAACTCAGACTGTCATCGTAATAATCTCGACAGCATTCCGAGCATCTTTTCATAATATTATCTTTCTTCATTCGGGCAGATTCATCCGTTTCAGCAAATCCTTGAAGCGCGGGTCGTCGCGCAGAGATTCAAAAGCGAGTCGCCATCTGATAAATCCCAAATCCTCTTTGTTCTGAAAGTCCTTTTCCAACCATTCAAATACCTTGTCCTTATTACCCAATTCGGCATACACGGCAGCGATGAAGGCTCCAGATGATTCCTTTCTCGCATATTTTTCCTCTAACTCTTTGAGAATGGCAGTTGCTTCCATCCGTTTTCCAGCAACGCCATATCCATAACCTAAATTCATAAGTGCAACACCGGCTCTGTTACTCAGTTCGACCGCCTTTTCCAAATTTGCGATGGCTTCCGGGTTGCGACCTTGTTTTAGATATGAGAGACCCAAATAATCATATGCGCTCGAAAAATTCGGATCGAGTTCAATGATTTTGAGAGAGTTTTCAATGCTCGCATTCTGGTCGTTTTGACTCTGATACATTAACGAAACATTGGCGCTGATCACACTCGAGAGCGGGTCAATTTCATGTGCCCGCTTGATCATCACAGCCGCTTCATCAAGCCGTCCAAGACTCCTAAGGAGACCAGAGTACCAGTGATACGCCGTTGCGTAATTCGGGTTAAGTTCGATAGCCCGTTTGTATTCCCGTTCGGCTTCCGCCCATTGCCACGCTTGTTTATTCGCCTGTCCTAGTGATGCGTGTGCTTCAGCTAATTGGTCGTCAATGGCTATCGCGCGCTCGGCATATGCCTTCACCTGCGGTCTTGTCTCGCTTGTCGGAGTTCCGGCGTATTCCGGCAAGACAGCGTAGCAATCGGCGAGACCGGTGTAAGCCAGAGCGTAATTCGGGTCTCTGTCAATCGCGGCTTTGAATTGCTCAATCGCTTTTTTGAGGTTTTCCGCCGTGCGCCGGTTCCAGTAATAACGTCCTTTCAAATACGCTTGATAGGCTTCGGGATTTACCGTTGCGGTTTTGGTTACTTTTGCTTCGTCCACACCCGAAAGTTTCAATTTCAGTTTCGTCGAAACATCTCTTGCAATCTCGCTCTGAAGTGAAACAAGGTCGGATTGCTTGCGGTCATATTGTTCGCTCCAAATCACGTCCTGCGTCAAGGTATTGACCAGTTCGAGATTCAACTTCAAATCGTCGCCGCGCTGCACGACTCTGCCGAGCAGAACGGCTTGCACATTCAACTCTTCGCCGATTTTCTTCGGCGAAGTTTCCTTGCCTTTGTAATAAAAAACCGTGCTTCTCGATTTGACCGCCAAATTCGGCAGTTGCGACAAACTCTTTATCAGCGTTTCGGTCATGCCGTCCGACAGATATTCAACGTCGGCATTGCCGCTTTCGTTGACGAACGGCATCACCGCAATTGATTCGATTTGTCTGGCACTTGAGAGGCGAAGAAAGAAAAGCCAGTAGCCCGCACCCAGAGCAGTAAAGAGCAGAATCAACACAACAGCCGCAACTCCGCGTTTGTGATTTTTGATTTCACTGACGAGGTATTCAGCGCTTGAGGTGGGTTGTGCAGTTGCCGCGCTGGTCGCTTGTGCGCTCTGATTTTGAGTTATGCCGCCATCGGCAATCAGCGTCTGTTGATTTTCAGCATTGCTGTTTGTCGGTCTGAGAGAGCGTTCCAGCTTGGCTTCCACTGCCAACTCGTCGCGCAACTCCTTCAAATCGAGCAACACATCCTTCATTGTTTGATAGCGCTCGTCACGCTCTTTGCGCATACACTTGCTGACGATGCGTTGCAACTCTGTGGGTATCTCATCAACGAATCGCAGAAGCGGCAGCGGCTCTTTGTCGAGGATCGCCGCCAGCACATCGGTGCTCGATTCACCCGTAAACGGCGCGCGTCCCGCAAGCATTTCATAGAGCACAATGCCGAGACTGAAAATGTCTGTGCGCGCATCGACAAGTTTGCCGCGCGCCTGTTCGGGCGACATATACTGAACGGTGCCCATAATGGTGCCGGGGTCTGTGGCTTTTCTGGAAATCGTCGCGGCCTGGGAATCGGTCGTCGGCGTGTTTTTCTCTGTCAACTTCGCGAGTCCGAAATCCAACACCTTCACATAGCCATCCGGTCTGAGCATGAGATTTTCTGGTTTGATGTCGCGATGAATGATGCCCGCTTGATGAGCGGTTGAAAGCGCCGAAGCGACTTGCACCATGGCGTCTAACACCTCGCGGGTTTTCAGGCGTGAGAGTTGGATGTGGTGACGCAGGGTTTGGCCTTCGATGTATTCGGTGGCGATGTAGTGTTTTCCGTCGGTCTCACCAATCTCGTGAATGGTCAGGATGTTGGGATGGTTCAAAGCCGAGGCCGCTTTGGCTTCTTGAGTGAAGCGATGCAAGCGGTCTGCGTTTTTATTGAACTCATCGGTCAGCAGCTTGATGGCGACTTTGCGGCCAAGTTTTTTGTCTTCGGTGAGGTAAACTTCACCCATGCCGCCCGCGCCAATCTGCGTAAGGATTTCGTAATTCCCTAGTTGTGAGCCTTGTAATAGAGACATGGTTTTGATGGCGGCATTATAGCTGTGCGACTGCAATATTCAAATGAAATGCAGAAGAACGAACAGGCTATAACTACGATGAGCGATGATTGAAATCAACGAGGCGATAAACACCTACATCTAGACGTTCGGCGAAGCCTTCGTCAACAAGCAAGTGATTGCCAATGCCAGCGTCTGTGCGGGAAAGTCCCGTGACGCGCGCAAGCTCTCCGAGCAGCGTCTGTCCAGCGCCCTTCAAATAAGCGCGGGCGACTTCTTTTAGCGCCTCTTCGCGCTTCACTTTCGTTGACAGCTCTTTTGCGAAACGCCCTTCGGCAAGCGTCCATATATAAGTGAAAAACGGCTCGTACAAAACTTCGCCGGGAATCACTTTCATCGCGCGTTGTAGCTCATCTATCGCCTTGTTGAACCGCGTTCGTTCTTTGATGCCCGATTCCTCGCGCAAATCTTTGGTTGCCATCTCCCACTCGCTGCGCAGAACTTTCAACACGGCTCGCGCATCATCGGAAAAACTCTCTTTCTCTTTTCTGCGCCCCACGCCCCACAAGGCGTTGAAATGCGACACCAGGCGAGGCGCTACAAAGGTCGAGCGTCCTTTGGAAAGTTTCGCGTAATACACGCGACCTCTGCGCATTAATTCATCTTTCGTAGTCCAGGCGAAACTGGCTTCCGGGTCTTTCTGAACATTGCGTGGCATAAAGGCATCGCGCCTGCCGCACACGGCTATGTACAGCGAAGGTCCAGGGCGGCGCGCATCAGTTAAGGCTCCGCAAAAACCTACGTCTTCAACGAATCGTTCCGCGTCAACAACCGTTTCAACGCGCAGGTCTGCCGCGCGTCGCCACATCTGGTCACGGAAATCTTCAACTCTTTCGGGCGAAATTTTCTCCATAGAATTTTTTGTCAACCTCTGTCGTACTGTTTTTCAAACCTCTCTGTTTGCAACATTGAATTCGGCGCATCAAGTGATTTGAAATTCTTAAAACAATCGTAGCGATTTGCAAAGTCAATCTCGAAAAAATACCGATTCGCAAAAGATGACAACGCCGCTTTGTGCCTCTGAAAATCTCACCATCAGCAGTGAATTTAAGCAATATTAATTGAGGTGCTCGCGTCGTCTAGTCTGCTTGACGCTTCGGTATAGGACGGTGTAGAGTTGTGGCTTACCTCATAGAGATGTATGAAGCGACCACTAGACAATCGCAGTTTTCAGATTCCTGCCACGCGCTCTCCGCTAGGAGGGCAACCCGTAGCACAAGTTCCATCTATCAATCTGAATTCACACGGTTCGTTTTAGGCTCTGAATCTATGGAACCTTGCAACCCTCGGATAACTTGGATGAGGAGGATTTGTCAGCTTGCCGGTTTCAAAGGTTTTTTTCGCTCTTTCTATGAAGGTATGCGGCTGGAACGGTAAAAGCCGATGGCGCATACTTACGGGACGCTTTATACATCAGTCAGGAAATCTAGCGACTGATGAAATTTGAATACGGCAGTCGAGGAGGAGTAGCAATTAATGGCGATAGATAATGTAAACCAGTCCGGTGCAAGCGCGGCAGCAGATAGCGCCAAGGAAGATGCTGCCAACGGCGACCAGAGCATCGGCCCAGACAGCACTGTTGAAGAAGCAAAACCTGCAAACGAAACAGCGACGGACGAAACACCGCTCGCCGAAACACCAGGCAGCAATGCTTCTGCTGAACAGGAAATCGAAAACCAGTCTGCAAGCGAAACAGCCAACAGCAATCCTGCTGAACAGGAAACTGAAACCAAGTCTGCAAGCGAAACAGCCAACAGCAGTGTCTCTACTGAACAGCCAACTGAAATCAAGGCTGCGGGCGAAACACCAGGCAGCGAGGTTTCGGCTGAACAGCAAACCGAAACCAAGCCTGCAAGCGAAACACTGAGCAGCAAGGTTTCTACTGACCAGGAAACTGAAGCGGGCGGCGACTTCAGCTCTATGCTGGAGAATTACGAAAAAGAGAGCGCAGCTTCTAAACAAGAAGGCGAAATCATTCGTGGCATCGTCGTCGGCATCTCGGAACAGAATGTCTTGATTGACATCGGCTATAAATCCGAGGGCGTTGTGGCGCGCGAAGAGTTCCTTGATCGTCAAGGCAATCTGACGGTCAAACGCGGCGATGAAGTGGATGTGCTGCTCAAGAGCCTTGAAAATCAAGATGGCTACGCCGTGCTATCGCGTGCCGATGCGGTTCGCGTTCAAGCCTGGGATAAACTTCGTATCGCCAGTCAAACCCAACAGACCATCACAGGTCGCGTCATTAAGCGCATCAAAGGTGGACTTGAAGTTGACGTTGACGGCGTCGAAGCGTTTCTGCCCGGCTCGCAAGTTGACGTTCGTCCAGTTCGCAATCTTGAGATATTTATCAATCAAGAGATCGAAGTTCGTGTCATCAAGATCAATCGCAAGCGCGGCAATGTGGTGGTATCGCGCAAAGCGCTTCTGGAAGAAGAGTTCAACAAGAAGAAATCTGAAACTCTGGGCGCTATCGAAGAAGGCTTTGTGCTCGAAGGCACGGTCAAGAGCATAACCGATTACGGCGCGTTCATTGACCTGGGCGGCATTGACGGATTGCTTCACATCATTGATATGAGTTGGGGACGCATCCAATCGCCAAACGAAATCTTCAGAGTCGGCGATCAGATTCAAGTCAAAGTGTTGAAATTCGACCGCGAGAAAGAGCGCATCTCTTTAGGCTACAAACAACTGATGCCGGACCCCTGGCAAAGCGTCTCGGAACGTTTCCCGAATGGCGCGAAAGTCAGTGGCAAAGTTGTCAGTCTGACAGATTACGGCGCCTTCATTGAAATCGAACCAGGAGTCGAAGGGCTCGTCCACGTCAGCGAGATGACCTGGTCGAAACGCTTGAAACATCCCTCGAAATTACTTTCGCTCGGTCAAGATGTGGAAGCCATTGTGCTCGACGTTGAATCAAACAATCGTCGCGTCAGTCTTGGTATCAAACAAGCTACGCCTGACCCCTGGGACACACTGCTGGCGCGTTATTCCGTCGGTTCGCGTATTTCCGGCAAGGTTCGTTCGCTTACCGAATTTGGTGCCTTCATCGAAATCGAAGACGGCATTGACGGGCTGGTTCACGTCTCTGATATTTCCTGGACAAAACGCATCAAGCATCCTTCTGACGTGTTGAAGAAAGGACAGCAGGTTGAGGCGGTGATTACCAACATCGAACTCGACAATCGTCGTTTGAGTTTATCAATCAAAGACCTTGAACCGAACGCCTGGGATCGCTTCTTTGATACACACAAACTCGGCAATGTCATCACCGGCAAGGTTGTGCGCTTTGCAAACTTCGGCGCCTTTGTTGAAATCGAAGAAGGCATAGAAGGTTTGTGCCACGTTTCCGAACTCAGCGACGAGCGTGTTGAAAAACCCGAAGACACCGTGCAGCTTGGTCAAATGATGCAGTTCAAGATTTTGAAACTCGACCCGGCGCAGAAAAAAATAGGTCTTTCTGCGCGCGCTGTCGGCAAAGATAATGACCCAGAAGATGTTCGCTCCTACCACGACTCCGGTTCCGGTATGGCGACCTTTGGCGACATAGCCAAGCTGTTAGGTAGTGGCGCATCCGAAAATAAATCTGAAGAGTAGTATCGTTGTTCGTTTCGTT
>JANMSG010001066.1:0-7165 GCA_031389065.1 Acidobacteriota bacterium
GGAGGCGAGGGCACAGGTACGGCGCTGATGAGTATGTATCAGGCGATGGTCGGCGGCGTGATGAAGCAATCGGCAGCAGCAGAATTTGAGCGGCTTGGATTGCTTGACCCGAAAAAGATTGAATATGGAAAGGCTCAAAAAGTAAAGAAACTGCTGCCTGGTGCCAATAAACTTGGCAAGCTGATGCAGGAAGACCCGTTGAAAGCGGCTGATGCTCTAATGGCAGCAATGGCAAAGCCTCTGCGCGGCAAGGCGATTGATACCAGCAATGCCGATAAGGTGCGCGAAGAACTCGCTATCCTGTTTGGCAATCGAACCGCGCAAAAGATGATGTCTATCTTGACGACTCAGCGTGGTCAGGTTGTTAAAGAGGCAAATCTCGCATCGGGCGCGAAAGATATTGCGGCGCTTTATACGCAGGCGCTTGATGAGCCAATGGGCAAGATGAAACAGTTTGAAAATGCCTGGGCAAATCTTCAAGCGGAAATGGGCGCACCTCTCCTAACCTCTATAACTAAGATCACGGCGGTGCTAACCCCACTGGTAAAGCTTTTGTCTAGCCATGCAGAGGTCGCTTTATTTGGAGCGGTGATGCTGAAAACAGGTATGGCAACAGCGCAAACCATAGCCGCGCTTCGTATGGCAGGATTTCTCGGGGGAATAAGTATGGCGGGAGGTGGCGCTGCCGCTGGCGCAGCGGGCGCACTAACCAAAGCTCAAGCAGAAGCCCTGTTGTTTGGTACGGGAGGTGCCGCCGCTGGAAAGGCTGGTTTAGTGAGCGCGGCGGGAACCGTGGCGGGAGCAACGGCTTTAATAGCAACAATCGGCTTTATCATTCGCAATGAACTGCTCGAATCGGAGAACAATGAGGCTGCCGCAACGGCAGGAGAAAAGCTTGCGACAATGCTGCTAGAGCGATTTAAGGGAACACTTTCAGGCAAGATTTCAAAAGAAGTTCAAGATGAAATTGATAAGACCATGGCTCCCGATTTGGCAAAAACTTTAATTGAATCACAGGGGCTACAAACGGCATACAATCTCGGAGACCTATCAGCAATAATTAAACCAAAGCCAACGCCGTTTGCCGGAATGTTGATGCGTTCACACTATGACAGGCAAGCCGAGCGTGAAGGCGGCAAGCCTACCGAACGGACTGTAGCGGAAAGAGAAAGGATGAAGAGTCAGCTTTTCTCAAACATAGACACACCTCAGCAATTACAGGAATATCTCAAGCAGTCGTATGAGGTGCTAAAAAAATCTGGAGTGCCTGAGTTTTCCGCAGAAATTGAGAGGCTGGCACAAGATGCTGTGCCCCACCTGTTTGGTCAACTTGAAGAAATGAAGAAGCGCGAAGCTATCTCCAGTGAAACAGCAGTTCAAGCGCTCATAGGACTTGGCTTAGCTGCCAGTGGAGCAGCGGGAAAATTGAATCTTTTTAGTCCTGGTCAGCCGTTACCCTCTGGAAATCCGGGATGGACGCCAAACGCACCGCCGCCGCCCAAGATAGGGCATAATCTCGTTCTGCCTCCTAAGAAGCCAGGTCTCTTTCCCTCGCGTGCCTCTGGCGGTCACGTCCGGTCAGATGGGTTTGCAAAGATTCACAGCGGCGAAGATATTGTGCCAGCGCACGTAACGAAGCGCCTGATGAATGAGGAGGCTTATGGACGGGTAAGCCAACCCAGTCAAAGTGGCAAACAGTTTGGGGACATCAATATTTCGATTCCAATCCACGGGAGTGCGACGCCAGGCATCGAAGCAAAAATAGCCAGTGTCTTAAGGCAAGTGCTCGAAGAAGAACTTGAGTCCATCTTGGACACCAAGCAAGCCAATTACAATATGACGGATGTCTCAAGAGGTTAAAATGGAAGATGCAAGATTTCTCGGCACAATCGGAGGCAGACTTTATAAGAACGCACCCGACAAGGATGCACCCGGACAGCCAATCAGTCTAAAAATCTGCCATCAGGATGATGAGGTCTCGCGCCTCACTCTTACAGTTTTTGATGCGGTTGATGTGGACGGCCCGCCTTTCCCTGAATTTAACAATGTGCCAGACCCGCAAATTGACCCAAACATTCCTGTTGTCTTCTGGTACGGGTGGAGTGATGGAGATTTAGTCAAAGCCTTTGAAGGCTACTTGATAATGAAATCCTTCAGCACTGGCGGTTCAATCACAACGACAACTTTTCTTGCTGCACACAAGTCATACAAGCTGAAAAAGAAAAGCAAGATGAGGACGCATAAAAATATCAGCGTTTTGCAGATGCTCAAGATGAAAGCCGCTGAACACGGCAATATTTTGATCGTTGACAGCACGGCAGCATCGGACGCAGAGTTGAACGACCCGCGCTCTTGCTTCTATCAACTTGGCGAGCCGAACTTCAAGTTGATGTATCGCTACATTAGACAACTGGGCTACATCTTCAACACCGTCAAAGGCAACGAGATCATCCTGCGACGCGATAAGAGCACGGGCACGACCTTTAGCTATGCGCGGGGTGATGATTTCATTAAAGGCATCAGCTTAAGGCAGGAACAACACGACTCGTTGCGCAGCGCCCGACGGCAGGGAATGACGCACGACTCTCGACCCGGAAAACACGCATACTTTACGCCGATCATTGAGCCACCTGACCCGGAACATAGGGGCACGGATTTAGTTCAAGCACCTCTCGCCAAGGATACGAAGCTGCGCCGCACTCCATTGGCAAGAGGTGCCGTACACGGCAAAGCCAAACGTCACCAGGCTGAAGGTAATGAGCTATCTCTTGTAATAAGATTTGAGCCTCGGATGTTTAACGTTGAAAAGATTGCGCTATCAAAGTGCGGCCCACAAATCAGCGGCATTTATCACACACGCTCAGTAGAGCATTCAATGGGCAACACAACGGCAACCACAAACATTCAATGCTGGAAGCCCGGTTCTAGGTAAATAGGTGCTGAGCAAAGGATAGCACTTTTAGTTATCTTCAATTTTCTACAACCTTAAGGAGTCAATAACTTATGTACCTCTGGGAACAACAACAAAACGAAACTGCAAAAGCCTATGAAGCCGCAAGAGCTTACTTTGAAATAGGTGCCAATCGCTCAATTGCAGCGGTAGCGCAAAAGTATAGCAAAAGTATAGCCCTTTTGATGCGTTGGTCAGCCAAGCATAACTGGGTAAATCGGGAAATGTCTGATTGCAACCGCGCCTATGGAGCCCATTCATCCCATCTACCTCTCTGATACCTGCCGTCCCATAGTTTTTGCTTTTCAGCGATAATCCGCCTTCTGACAGGCTCTGAATAAACACTCATTGGCCATATCTCACACGAGCCTCCCCCAATTCCATCGAGCCCAACCTCACCAAAATACTCAGCTAGTGGGCGCATAATAACATCATCCTGCGCGAGCCACATATAAAGAGCGTAGAGAAGCGCGCCTATCGGCTTGATGTGATCTCCTTGTACCGGGCTCGCAAGTCCCAAATCAAAATATGCAGTCCGTACGTGATCGAATCCTGGAAGATAAGCTGTTTTGCTGAGTACCCAGGTTGCGAGATCCGCCACGCACACTAAGTCAAGCATTTCGCGAGGGTGAGCTGTTACGGTACTGTCAACTTTCACCAGCTTATTTTCTAGGTTCTCAGCGGGAGTGGATTTTTCTCCCTTCCAAGTGTGCGAGTGCGCGAGCAACCCATATATGAGCGGGCTATTCAATTCTCGATATGGACTGCCGAAGCGCGTAGGTAGTAACCTTTTAATTTTTACTGCATTGCTAACAGCGTCAGTTATATGGTGTGCCTTTAAAGTAACCTTGCATTCGAATGCGGCTGCGATACCAGCCGCCATATAAAGCTTTTTATCAAGCAGAAAATGGGGATATGTAGGGTGCAGTACGATCACATCAACTTGCGGACTTGCTTCTCCTTTATTGCTTAGAATCCTCCCTTTGGTCACGACCTGATAAGTGGGCGGAAGCCACTCACGCAATATACTCGCCCAGTTTTCTTCTCCTTGGTCGCCAGCGGTGCCAGGGTCCTCTGTTGCCCTTTTCTGAATCCGTTGATACTCATCTTCTAACCCCTTAGATACGGTTTGTAGAAAATCGAATAGCTCGTGAGGCTTTTTACTCATATAGCAATCTCCGCAATCATGATACTGCCAGGGCAGTTCTCTTGCCAGACTCGCCGCCTATTAAACTCTCCTTCATCGAAAGATAACTCATGCATAAAAGCCCTTTGAGCGTTCGAACGCTGATACGAACTCGGCACACAGGCTGATCGTTTGAAATAGCCAACTCCCTCTTAATACAGGCTATTTCAAGAAGATCATCGTATAATGCGCTATTACATAGGAAGAGGATTAATTATGACTCTTGTTGTTGCAGTGTCCGGCCCAGAGTCAATCTGGTTGCTCACTGATCGAAGGCTCTCATATAAAGACCGTAAGCCGAAAGAAGACGGGCGTAAGCTGCTGCTTCTCGCTACGACTGATGGTGTCGCGCTGCTTGGCTACGCTGGCCTTGGTGCGACCGGTGCCGGAGTTGAGCCGAGTGATTGGATGGAGCGTGTACTGCGTGACCGCAATCATCCTCTTGTAGACTCCCTTTTAGTTCTCACTGATGCTGTCGGTCGCAAGCTTCCGCCGCACATAGAAACCTTAAAAATGAAGGGTGTGCCATTTCACAACATAATCATACCGGCATTTCATCAGGGAAAGCCGAAGCTCTACACGATTGACCTTTTTCGACCACCTGGATCAACTCACTATCTTTGTCGGCTCACACCAAGGGAACAAGAAAAGCAATTGCAATTTGGGCTAAATAGTCCACTTCTGGCGATAGGTGGCTCAGGTGCAGCACCTCTTTATAAAGACCAAAAATGGATTCGCGTACTGAGGAAAGTAGTAGAAGCTCATGATCGCGGGCGAATTTCACCTCAGGCGGTTGCCTTACATCTCGCTCATCTCAATCATAAAGTCCACTTGGCAATGGACAGCAAAGATAAATCCGTTGGTCCCCGTTGCATAGTTGCCTGGCGATTTCGTAAGGGCGGAGGGGAACATGTATTCTTCTCTGGCGTCGAACGGGAAAATAATCCTACTGATTTTGGTTTTCTCCCTACAATTGCAAACGGGATGCCCCTTAACAATGCAATTAAGGTAGCCATGCCTCATCTCATGAAAGGGTTCGAAGCTTTCAGGCGAGGTGAATCCCCCAAACTGGAATGGGATAAGATAAATGCCGAGTTGGCTCTCTTTCCTGATGGTCCTGATGAGACCATTAAATAGGCATACGCTTATTTCTTCTTCTTTTTCTTGCCAGTTTCCTTGTCCATTGTTTTCGGTTTACTGCGAGCCTCGACGCGAAGATTCCAGTCAAATAACTGAAGCGCCTGAAGCAATAAATACCCCGTCACGACAACAACGAACAGCCAGCTTGCGGGGTCAACTTTTTGTAGAATTGGACCAAATTGATATATAATCATCATGAAACAAATACCTCACTAGGGTTAAATTTCAGGCGAAAGATAATGAGTCTGCAAAACAATTTATCTTTCGCCCTTATATATAGTATACAGGAACCGCTTAGCCAAGCTTTCGCACTTAAGGTAACATAAGAAAACAAAGGACTTTTACAATCTCACAAAAAACAGGTTTTTCAAAAAATCAAATGAATTGATGGCGCCCATTCAAAGCGTCGCCGTGAGTCCGAAAAGCGCAAAAAACCAACATCAAAGTCCGTTTCATCCAACCCGCAAAATATCTTGGTCAACAGCAAGTGATGAAAGTTTCTTCTCTTGAGAATCACAGGCCAGATGCTCTGTTGTTGCACTAAGCACAGCCACCCATCCAATCGGCAATAATAAAAAAGGAGCAAGGCTCGCTAAAGCCTTGCTCCGCCAATGACACTACAAAACGCGATATAAAGCCCTGTGAGAGATTCAGGGTATATTGACTCGCCTCAACTTTCAAACGCTTGAAATAAGCGGTAAGTAGCTTCACCGCAGGCTATCAGAGCAACAATCTAATATGTCCGGAACTCTGGCAAATCGTCTACAGCACAAAGCCTCTCGATCACACGCTCCTTTTCATTATCGTGCCGGTCTGACAAGTAGCGCTGAACCAAATCTTCAGCTTCTTGCCGTTCAAGCGGCATATCTTTAATTTCAACCGGGATGGCGTTGCTAGTCGTCTGCTTGGTTGTGGCCCCTGTCCGCTGCTGACTGGTTACTTCGTGAACTTGCACAACCCGTTTGTCATCATTTCTTTTGAAAATGAATTGATAGTCCCCTCCGTCAAATATTTCCCCTTTCCAAATTTTGTTCATCACGCACCTCCCTTTTATTAAAAATCTTTCGATTAGATTATCAGTTATGGAACCGAAACCTTAAGAACTGCTGCGCGGATATTTGGGAGAAATTCAAACTTTTGAACCCACCTGTTTAATGAGAAAGTGGCTTCGCCAGCATAAAGAATATTTAAGCAGTTGATATAAACTTCCACCATCGATTCTGGTGTCATCGGTCGAGTTGCTTTGGCGAGAGAAACCATTTTCATTCCCTTATCAAGTGCCTCGGTCCATCCGGCTGTTTTATACAATTCTCGCATTTCAGAGAGCAGGTTTGTATCCGCAAGATTCATTGAAAATTCAAAATAGTACATTGCTAAAAACCTTTTCCCCTCGGAGGGCGTCCTACTCTTCACGCTTTCAAATTCTCTATCTTTAATCGCTTGCTTGACCGTTTCTCTCTGAGCCTTATCCGGGTCGATCCCCATCCGCCTCATTTCAGGAAAAATTAGAGAATGCGTCAAAGGGTCATATATGAGGGCTGAAATAAGATGAGTGAAGGATGCGTTAGAATAGCCTTTTCCATCCCAAATTGGTGGAGGTTGTGAATACCCTTGGGCAAAAAGTTTGAGGTGGTATAACTCATGAACAATAGATTTTTCGTCTTTGTCTGTGGTCGTATTAACTATTATAACAGGTGAGCCGTCCTGGAGAATATTTGAACCTGCGTCGCCAATGCCATCTTTTTGATTCGTGTTAGTGAGATCTTTTTCCACAACCGGACGTCCATAAAGAGATTCAACCTCCGCAAGTAATTTCGCTGCTTCAGTCCCGAGCTTTACACCAAACAGATGTGATTTCCTTTCCGTCAATGCATTTTCCCCAACAGGTG